>JAAUOI010000368.1 GCA_012036375.1 Allobrachymonas sp.
CAATTAAACCCCGGCTGATTTTTTGTTTACGTTTTATTGACTAAGAGGGGGAAGTCCTTGTAGGACAATCTCGGTTAAAAAAGGCTTTTTCGGAAGCCTTTTTTGTTGGTGCTTTGAGATGTCACGCCAGCTTGTGTACGTTGGCCTACTGATTTGCCAACCAAGGATTGATCAGCGTCAAACCCGAGCTTTCAAAATCCTGCGTATTGCGCGTCACCATGGCAAAGCGATGCTCCAGCGCCACCGCTGCAATCATTGCATCGCGCTCTGAGCGTGGATTCGGAATGTGCAAACTGGCACAAATCGGCGCGGTTTTTTGGGTGAAGGGCAAGATGCGGGCGTGGTACTGCGTCTTGATGTGCGCCAACCAGCGTCGCATAGCTTGACCTTGCGGCGGCATGCGTGCTTCCAATTTTTGAATTCCAAATTCAAGCTCCAGCAAAGTCACCGCAGCCATGAAGAACAAACTCTCTGCTTGTTGCTGCGCCCAATCCAATACTGTTTTTGAAGGCTGCGCTTTGCCTGGTCGCAGCTCTGAAATCACATTCGTATCCAATAAATACACAACGCATGCCTCTCTATTCATTTTCAAAATCTGGCACGCGCAACTGAATATCCAATTTAGGAAATTCAACCTCCACCTCGACACGCGGCATCGATTGCATCACCTCCAGCAACGTGCGTTCCCGCTTGCCAGTCAGCCGGTGGTAATCCTCCATCCGCAACAAGGCAAACGCCGGCGTGCCGCGATCCGTGATGAACACCGGCCCCGCGCTCGCCGCCCGCTTGGCCGCCGCCACATCCCGCGTGAACTCGCGGCTAGAAATTGTGCTGATGCTCATAAGCGGCTCCTTGAGACTTGCAATGTTTGTATGTTATGACAAAATCTTCATGATTTCAATTTTTTGTGGAATTAACTTGTTTACCAAGTGCCCATGCTGAAAACCAATCTTGCCATGCACACCGAACGCCATTTCCCAAAAACCACACTGATATGTCTGCTGGGTGTACTGCTGGATGATTTGGAATTACTATGATTTTCATAGCACTCTGCGCAGTATCTATGACGGCTAATGGCCAATTTAGCCTATAAAAATCACTTCAACTGACTCAGAGCCACCCCGCCCTTCCAAGCCGCTCCTCCACACTGCTTCTGACCGCCAGCGGCGCATGTTTGAGCAAGGCTGGCCAGTCGGATTGCGCAGTTTTTACCAGCTCTTTGCATTTGCGCACAATGCTGCTGTGGCGCAGCAGGCCGGCTTGTTTGAGCAGGGCTGACAAGTCGTCCCAGCTGAAGTTGCGCAGGGTTTTGTCGATGGCGCGGTTGATGGCGTAAGCGCTGCTTGGCGCATCTTCAAAAATGCGCTCACACAGACGGGGTCGTACAGCGCGCTCAGTTGCGGTTGGCGGGCATCGGGGTAGATCAATGCCCAGTTTTTCAAATGCGCATCGGTGTTGCCCATGAGGATAAAGGTGGTGAAGCGGCGGGCGAATTCGAGCACATCAATGGCGGGGCGGCTGGAGTAGCGGTCGAGCAGCGTGAGCATGCGTGTGTAATCGTGTGCAATGCCTCGGCCGTATTTGTGGCGCGGCGCATAGCCCAGCACTTGGGCAAACTCCTCCATATGAATCCGCCGCCCACCTTCTGCACGGTCAAAGCGCTGCACGGCCAGGATGTCGTTGAACGGCATATCGCTCGGTAAATCCGCCTGCGAGCGGCTCACGATGCTGGCTTGGGCGCAATGCAGACCCACTGCATTGCATAGCTGATACCCTGCAAATTCATGGGCCACCAAATCAGGATGCGTGGTGGTGGGCAGCTTCAAAATCGTGTCCCCGGCCTTGCCGCCATAGCCGCCGCGCCGCCGCACCACATAGCGCCGGCCATCTTGCACCGCAGAAAATTTCGTCACCACACCGGGCAGCGATGCCGCGTCCTCCACCGGCTCTTGCACAAAGCCGGGCTCCAAGACATCCAAGCCTAAAGCCGTATGCCAATGGCGCACAGCATACGGAATCTCCTGCGCGGGTGAGACGGGTTCGACTTCGACTGCGCCCATCAAATCATGCCCTGCCGCTGCGAGCAGCTCAAATTCATCATCCAAGCCGCAGCGCCGCTCCAGCGCCAAGCGCTCGCGGTTGTGACCTTCGGGCAAAAGATTTTGAAAGTACACCGGCCAGCGCGCATCGGCTCGGGCCACGCGCTCATCGCGCTGGGCACTCAAAATCGCTCGCGTAGCTGCATCGCTCGCGCCCATGTAGGCCAGCGAGAGCGTGGGGCGATTCGGGTCGTTCACATAATCTTGATCAAACGACACGCGCATCAAATCGCCATACTGCGAGAGATAGCCAATCTCCCGGCGCGATGCATTGGGCAGATGCAAAGCCAGGCGCAGATAGCGGATGGAGGTGCTCATCTTGCAGACAATTTAAAACTTGCCGCCGTCTATCACAGCATCGCTGAACGCATCCTTGACCGCCACCTTCACCACATCCGCCAAGGACGGCGGGGCCTCTGCCCCCGCCGGCTGCCCCAGCACGCGCCCACCCGAGCGCACAAACGCCTGCAAGGGCTCGCGCAGCTCGCGTGGCACGAGCATGATCTCCATGCCCAGCGCGCGCGCCATCTCATGCAGGCTCGACAAACGCGGATCAATGCTGCCCGATTCAATCCGCTGCACCGTCATGCGCGTCAGCCCCGCGAGCGAGGCAAGGTCTTCCTGCGTCAAGGGTGTGGCTTTGCGGGCTTCAGACAATTCAAGCAATAAGCTCATAAAACTACTCAAAATCAGTGAAATGAGTAGCAAATATATCTTTTACTTGTTACCAAGTCAAATGAAAAGCTCATAAAATACTCTTTTATATAAAAAGAGTATTTTTATGAGCTTTTAACCGAGATTGTCCATTAGGGCGTGGAGCTATGCGAGCGGCTTTTCGAGGCAGTTTTGACTCAATTTGGAGGGCGTAGCGGTGCTACGTCCGAGAAAATTGGGGCAAAAATGACCGAAAAGCAGCCGCGAGAGCCCGCGCAGGCGCGAAGCGCCGCCTAACGGACAATCTCGGTTGAACACACCCGTGAGCAGTGCGCCCACAATGCCGCCCACCGCATGCACGCCAAACACATCCA
>JAAUOI010000369.1 GCA_012036375.1 Allobrachymonas sp.
CGGATATGCTGGCGCGGCTGCTGATTGAGCCGCTTTCCAAGGCTTTAGGGCAAAGCGTTGATTGTGGATACAAACCGGGTGCAGGCGGCGAATATTGGCGTGGATGCGGTGGCTAAAGCCAAAGACGGGCACACGATTGGCCTGACGGGCAATGGGCCTTTGACTTCTGCGAAGTTTCTCTATTCCAAGCTGCCTTATGACCCAGTGCGCGATCTGCGCCCGATCTCGCTCATGGCCAGCAGCCCCTTGCTCTTGGCCGCTGCGGCGTATGTGCCTGCCAATAGTTTGCAAGAGCTCATGCTGTATGCCCGCAACCAAGGCGACAAACTCAATTACGGCTCGATTGGTGCGGGCTCAGGCGCGCATCTCACGATGGAGCTTTTAAAGTCGCAAAGCGGCATTCGTCCGGTGCATGTGCCGTTTCAAGGTTTTGCGCAGGTGATCAATGCCATGATTGGCAAGCAAGTGGAGCTGGGCTCTATGGTGCCTTCAGTTGCGCTGCCGCAGGCCAAAGCGGGCAAGATTAAGGTGTTTGCTGTGAGTACGAATTCGCGCTCTACGCTCTTGCCAGAATTACCAACGATTGCGGAGGCCGCGAATTTGCCGCGCTTTGATGCGGGTGTGTGGAACGGGGTGTTTGCGCCGGCTTTCATGCCAGCGGCGCAGGCCTCGCTCATCGCAGAAGAAATTTCTCGCATTGTGCGAATGCCCGAGATGCGCCAGCGTTTGTTTGACCAAGGCTGGCAGGCTTTGGGCTGACAGCGCCTGAAGGCTTAACGCTTCGCATGAAGTCTGACACGGCAATGTGGGGCGGCGTGATCGCCATGACGGGCACGAAGCTCGATTAAGGGGCTAGCTCATGAATGCTGTTGTGACCGAGCTGTCTGCGCCGGCGGCAAACCCGCGCATGCGCAGCCGCAATGCCCTGCGCAAAGGGCAAATTCAGCCCTATCCGATGCCGGGCTCGGAATGCGTGAATCTCAACAAAGTCGATTGGCCTCTGGATGCCAGCGATGCGGTGCTGCTGGTGCATGACATGCAACAATATTGGCTAGAATTTTTGTGGATTCGCATCCGATCCTCAATGCTGTGGAGCAACTGGTGAATGCCGCACGCTTGGCCAAAGTGCCCATCGTGTATTCGCGCGGCGAGCGTCCCAAGCATCAGGCGGAGCGTGCGCTGGGTCTAGATATGTGGGGGCCGGGGCTGGCGCATCCGAGCATCACCGACGATGATGTCGCCATTGCTGCTTCTTTAGCGCCGCATGCCGATGATTTTGTGATAGAAAAAGTGCGCGTGAGTGCGTTTTATGAAACACCACTGCCCGCATTGCTGCAAAAGCTGGGGCGCAAGCAGCTCTGGGTCTGCGGCGTGTTTGCGCATCACGGCGTGATGGTCAGCAGCGTTGAGGCTTTCATGCGAAATTACAAAGTACAGTTGATTGCCGATGCCGTGGCCGATTACAGCGAAGACGATCATTGGATGGCGCTACGCTATATCGCCCAAACCTGTGGCCAGATTCAAACCTTGCAGCTTGCTCTGAACGCTTTGCGTAGCGAACCACATTGATGGATGCGCACACCCGCTTGTTTTGGCTGCTTGGCCACCCGGTCAAGCAGACCGTGTCGCCCGGTTTATTCAATCGAGCATTTGCCGCTGCGCAGGAGAATGCAGCGCTGATCGCACTGGATACGCCGCCTGAGCAATTGGGCGCTGCGCTTTCGCTGCTTCGGCATGCCAGCAATGTACATGGCTGTTTGTTGACCATTCCGCATAAGCAAGCGGTGGTGAAATATCTCGACGGGCTCACGTCGCGCAGCCAAGCGCTGGGCATGGTGAACATCATTCGCAAGACACCGCAAGGGCTTGAGGGCGATGCACTAGATGGCTTGGGTTTTACGGGCGCTTTAGCGTTACATGGCCAAACAGTGCGAGGCAAGCACGTCCTGGTGATCGGCTGCGGTGGTGCGGGTGCGGCGAGCGCTTGGCAAGCTTTGGAGGAAGAGGCTTTTGAAGTGGGCTTGTTTGATGTGGATGTAAGTCGAATGGTCAGCCTTGCGACATCACTGGCTGCACAGTTTGGTGAGCATCGTGTGCGCACCTTGAGTCAACCTGAAGGCGATTGGCAGATCGTACTAAACGCCAGCCCACTGGGTATGCGCGAAAGCGATACTTTGCCGATGCGAGTGGAAGCTTTATCAGCCGAGGCCGTGTTGGTTGATGCCACCACGCCTGCACAGCCTTCCTTTTGGCTCTCGCAAGCTGCTCAGCGCGATCACGCCGTGATTCATGGGCAGGATTTCACGCGCGGGCAGGTGCTGGCGATGGCGGAATTTTTTGGTTTGTCTTCTAATGTGCAAAGCGCGTTGAAGGAACTTAAGAGGGCGTGAGCATCAGTCTGCACCAGGCTGCTGCACGATATTCATCGCAAAGACACCATTGCCAACAGACCAATCCGAATAGTCGTTCTCGTGCATGAAGATAAAAACATCTTTGCGATTGACGCTGGCCTGCGACTCCAAGTTCTCTGCAATGTTGGCGTAGAGTTTGCGTTTCATCGCATCGCTACGACCGCGCCGCATTGTGATTTCAATGACCACAGCATGGTCAGATCGCGCAATACCGTTAAAGCTCCGGCTGTAGACGTAATCTTCGGGCTTGTATTCATGAACGAGATTGAATAATTCATCCGTTGGCATGCCGATGGCATCAACCAAAGCATCATGAATGCCTTTGACAATGGCTTGTTTTGTGTCGAATGCTGTACCGCGCCTGAGAGAAGTTTTGATGAATGGCATATGGCCTCCTTTGTGTTCAATGGTGTTCGTATCCAGCGCGCCCCTCTTCCACCGCATGGCAAGCGATGCTGATGCCCTTAAGCTTGATCAGATTTGGCCGCTCCGATTTGCAACGATCATTCACATGCGGGCAGCGCGGATGAAATGCGCAGCCGCTTGGGGGATTCAAAGGATTGGGCACTTCACCCTGCACCGGCGTGCGCGCCTTGCCGGTATCGTGCATCTTCGGAATCGCATCCAGCAGCATGCGCGTGTAGGGATGCTTGGGATTGGCAAACAGCTCAGCCTTAGCAGCCAGCTCCACCAAGCGTCCTAAATACATGACGCC
>JAAUOI010000370.1 GCA_012036375.1 Allobrachymonas sp.
CACTGCTGCAAATCAGCGAGCGACCCTCCAGTATGTTTGTTGCGCACGCAGCATCCGTGGAATTGACGAGGTTAACTTGAGCGCGGTATGCAGGGTCGGTGGTGATTTTGTTCAGCTCATCAAAAAATCAACCAATAACACCTCCGGCACGCCTTTGAGGCCATTGGCGAGTTGCAAGTTGAATTGTTCTGACATTGCGCGCCCTAGAGCCACGGCTCCTGGCATAGTTAACTCTATTTTCACTGTCGCAGGAACAGCCCCGAGGTTTGGCAAGTTCAAAACGACAACGCGTTTTGCACCCTTGGCCACGATCTGGGTTTTGATATAACCAGCTAACTCGGCACCCGCCTGCCCCATAGCAGTGACCACTTGGCCTGAAGCAATTTGCGTGGCCACCGTCAAGCTTCCACCTGCGGCTGTCAGTGCAGCAGTTACCGAGGCAGTAAATGGTGCAGTTGCAGTTAAGCGGAAGGCATCATTTCCACCTGCTAAAACCGTCACCAACTCTGTTCCTGAAAATTTGCCACTATTTTTTGCCAGATGATTGGCGATTTGAGTAACGACTGGGGTCGTAGGTTGCCCCAACACACCTTCAGCGTCTGGCAGCAATGCCGCATTTCCAGGGCCTACAAGCTGCGTGACGCGTGAACCGCCTTGCGCATATTGGTGCATTGAGCTTGGGTGACTGAGGTCACAGGCACTGTGACGGTCAAACTGGTATTGACCAACAATGCTGGACATGGCGCGGCGAGTTGGACTTTGTCTGCCAAATGATCCACCCAAATTTTGTTGGTGGGGCCGTTAATCGTCCAACGACCACCTTGGAAGGTATTCAAGATAATGCCGGTTTTCAAAGTGCCCGCATCACTCAGACTGTCTCCAAATGTGATCAGTGAGGAATAGCTCACGGTACTGGGTGTCGTGGTATCGCTACCCCCGCAACCCACTACCAATAATGCTAATACAAGTACAGCTAGCCACTGTTTCAATCGCTTCATCGCATGTCTCCTAGTAAGATTAAGAATAGAACGACCGTTCGTTTATTTGTCCATCGTAACCGCTTGTTCCCTGCTGGGGTAGGGGGTTTTCTCGGAGAAGAATTAGAAAAGGCGCTCCAGCGCTACGGGAGCGGGCGGGTTGAGTGGCTGAGGTGCAACTGTGTCTAGCAATAGCGCAGCTTCATCAGCAAGATACTCAGTGCCAAGCTCAGGGTGATCACATTGGCGATGATGATGGGCCAAGCCATGAGCATGAAGCCATAGAGCAGCCACAGCGCCACGCCGGCAGTGAACGCGCTGTACATGCCGAGTGAGATACCGCTTACGTCGCGGGTGCGGAATGTTTTGAGCGCTTGGGGGATGAAGCTGAAGGTGGTGAGGCAGGCGGCGATGTAGCCGATCAGGTCAATCATGATGGGTCACGGGTTTTGAAGATCTCGGAGGATTTTTGAGGACTTTCAATGATTCTTTTTGCTATTAAATAGATAGCATCTTGCGCATATTCTATGCCGACTATTGGCCATTTTCGCTTAAAAATCGGCTCATGGTTTGGTCCTCACTACCCACTCGACCAAGCTGTCTAAGGCTGGGCGAGCGGCGGGTGCGTTGGGGTGGTTAATGATGGCGACGATACTCCAGCGTTGGCCATTGGCTGCCGTGGCGTAGCCGGCTATGGCCGACACATCGCGCAGCGTACCTGTTTTGAGTAGGGCATTGCCGATAGCGGGGGAGTTGGGGCTGCGATCGCGCATGCGAGCGACCGTGCCGTCCACGCCCGCGATGCCCAGGGATTGTGTAAATACTGCTGCCTGCGGGCTCGCATCGGCATGGTGTAGCAGGCGCGTGAGCGCGGCTGCGCTGGCGCGCTCGTTGCGCGAGAGGCCCGAGCCGTTGTCCAGTACGGGGGCTGCGGTATTGCCTAAGTTCTTTTTCCACCAAGCTGCAATTTGTCGCTGAGAGGCTGCAAAGCTGCCCACTCGACCAGGGCTGGGCAGTTGGTTGGACAAGGTTAGGAACAGTTGCTGTGCCATCACGTTGTTAGAAAATTTGTTAATGTCCGAGGTGATATTTGACAACGGCAAAGAGTCAGCGCTGACTAACAATTTCGCCGCATGGGGCGTTGCAGCCTCGCGCACCTGCCCGGCGAGCTTGCCGCCACTGCCAAGCCACATGGCTTCCGACTCACCCGCGCGCATATTGGCGGGGCGCGACATAAGCCACGGGCCAAATACGCTCGCCGCAAGAAATCGGAAAACGCCCCGACCAACCCACTCGCTCTGCATTAGAAAAATCGGCCTGCAACGCGCTGCGCCAATCACCACACGCGCCATACGATGCCGGCACTTCTGTAGCAATGTTCACCCGTGCAATCGGCGGCTCGCTTTTGATCAGTACGCGCTTGTTCGCCGCATCGGGCAAGAAACTGAAGATCAGCGATTTAAAGTTGATCAGCAAACCGTCTGGCGAGGCGTTGTAGGGACGAAGCGGCTCGTCATCAAACTCCGCCGCGCTTTTGTCGGGCACATCAAACACGCTGCGATCGAGCAAAATATCGCCGCGCACCTCCCGCACGCCCTTGGCCTGCACTTGTTTGAACAAATCCTCCATGCGCTCGAGCACCAGCTTTGGGTCGCCGCTGCCGCGCAAGATTAAATTACCCGTGAGTACCCCCTCGCTCACTGTGCCGTCGATGTACACGCGGTTTTTCCACGTGAAATCAGACCCGAGCAAGTCGAGCGCGGCATAAGTGGTAATCAGCTTCATTACAGAAGCGGGATTCATGCTCGCATCTGGCCGGTGGTTGATCAGGAGCGCTGCTGGAGATGGTAGTGAAATTGCGGCAGGTGCAGATGTGGCGACTGCCGGCACGCTCGATGTGCTGAAGGCGCTCGTTGGGTTCGATGGATTCGGCAGCGCCTGCACGATCACGCTGATTGCACTCGCTGGCACGCCTGCGCGCGCCAGCGGCTGGAGCACCTCTTTGGGCAGCCCTTGCGCTCGAACGCAGGCTGCACTGAGCAGCCCCAGTGCTAAAAAAAATCGCAGCATGCGGTCAGTCCTCATGCTGCGATTATCGGGAGCAAGTGACTGAGGTTTACGACCTAAAGTAAAGGCCGGCCGCTTGA
>JAAUOI010000371.1 GCA_012036375.1 Allobrachymonas sp.
GGCTTTGGCGTAAGCGTGACCGGAAGGCATGCCGATGTCTTTCCACACATTGACGAGATCTTCTTTTTCACGCCAAGCAAATCGATGCGCTGCCCGCCGGTGACTTTGACGGTGGGGATCTTGTATTTGTCCACTGTATTTGCTATGCGGCGCAACTCGTCAGCCGTCGTCTCGCCGCCCCACATGCGCGGGATCACGGAATAAGTGCCATCTTTTTGGATGTTGGCATGCGAGCGCTCGTTGATGAAGCGGCTTTGCGGATCGTCTTTGGCTTCTTTAGGCCAAGTGCTGGTGACGTAATAGTTCAGCGCGGGGCGGCAGGTGGCGCAGCCGTTGGGCGTTTTCCATTCCATGAATTTCATGGTGTCGCCAATGGTGAGTAGTTTGTTCTCACGAATTGCATCGCGCACGGCTTGGTGGCCATGATCGGTGCAGCCGCACATGGCTTTGAGTTTGGGTGTGGCGGAATAATCGCCGCCTGCGGTGAACATCAAAATCTGTTCGACCAAGCCTGTGCAAGAGCCACAAGACGCACTGGCCTTGGTGTGTTTTTTCACTTCATCGAGCGTGAACAAACCTTTTTCGCGAATCGCTTTGCAGATCGTGCCTTTGTTCACGCCATTGCAGCCGCAGACTTCATCGCTGTCCGCCATACTCGCGGCTTTGGTGTGGCCTTGGTGGCCGACATCGCCGATGCCGTTGTTGAGAGCGGCTTCGCCAAACATCAATTTGTCGCGAATATCGCCCACGCTTTTGCCATCGCGCAGCAGCTTGAAATAGTAGCTGCCATCCACCGTGTCGCCATACAGGCATGCGCCGACCAGCTTGTCGTCTTTGAGCACGAGCTTTTTGTACACGCCGCCAAAGGGATCGCTCATCACGATTTCTTCTGTGCCTTCGCCGCCCATGAAGTTGCCGGCAGAGAACAAATCAATGCCAGTGACTTTGAGCTTTGTGGAGGTGAGCGAACCTTGGTAGCGGCCAATGCCGAATTGCGCCAGATGATTCGCCGCCACTTTGGCTTGCTCAAACAGCGGTGCCACCAAGCCATAAGCAATACCACGATGCGCCGCGCATTCGCCCACGCTGTAAATCCGCGCATCAGTCACGGTTTGCATGGTGTCGTTCACCACAATGCCTTTGTCGCAATGCAAGCGCATTTTTTGCGCAAGCTCCACATTGGGGCGAATGCCGACAGCCATCACCACCAAGTCAGCGGGGATTTCTTTGCCGTCTTGAATTTCAAAGCCATCACACGGCCGTCTTTATCGGGAATCAGCTCTTGCGTTTGTGCGCCCATCATGAAAGTGAGGCCGCGATCTTCCAGCGATTTGCGCAGCAGGCCACCCGCCACATCATCGAGCTGACGCTCCATCAGCCAAGGCATGACGTGAATCACCGTCACATCCATGCCGCGCAGCATGAGGCCGTTGGCGGCTTCCAAGCCCAGCAAGCCGCCGCCAATCACCACAGCTTTTTTGTATTTCTGCGAAGCTTCGATCATCGCATTCGTATCCGCAATATCGCGGTATGCAATCACGCCTTTCAAATCTTTGCCAGGAACAGGCAAGATAAAAGGATTGGAGCCAGTGCACATCAGCAAGCGGTCGTATTCTTCTTCTGTGCCATCCTCGGCACGCACGATGCGCTTGATGCGATCCACTTCCACCACCTTTTGCCAGCATGCAAAGTGATGTTGTTTTCTTTGTACCAGTCCCACGAATTCAGCACGATTTCATCGAGCGTTTGCTCACCTGCGAGCACGGGGGAGAGCAAGATGCGGTTGTAATTGGGGTGTGGCTCTGCACCAAACACGGTCACGTCATACAACTCTGGCGCGATTTTGAGCAGCTCTTCAATCGTGCGCACACCTGCCATGCCATTGCCAACCATCACTAATTTCGATTTTTTCACGCTACAGACCTCCGGGTAACTGCCAACTTAGTGCAATAGCTGTGCCAACGCCCAACTCTCGATGTGCACCACAAAGGTGCTATTGATGTCGCGCACCGCAGTTAAACTGCTCTGATGAATAAGTACGCTGCACCATGAACGAACCCATCCGATTGGCTAAGCGCCTCGCCGAACAGCTCAATTGCTCGCGCAGCCAAGCCGAGCAATACATTGAAGGCGGCTGGGTGCGTGTGAACGGTGTGATTCAAGAAAGCCCGCAGCATCGCGTGACGAATGAGACGATTGAGCTGGATAAAAACGCCACGCTGCTAGAAATCGTTCCGATGACGATTCTGCTGCACAAGCCGCCGGGCTATGCGTGGGAAGATAACGAGCAAAGGGGCAAGCTCAATGCCAGCAGTTTGCTTGATGCCGCGCACCGCAGTAAAGCCGATTCTTCTGTTGTACGTTTGTTGCAGCGGCATTTAAAGAATCAAGCTTGCGTCACGCCCTTGGAGAGCGGCGCAAGTGGCTTGCTTGTCTTCAGCCAAGATTTTCGGATTCAGCGCAAGCTCTGGGACGATGCCCATTTCGTGGAAAACGAAACGATTGTGGAGGTGAGCGGTGAAGTGAGCGAAGAGGCTTTGCAAGCACTCAATCGGCCCTTCATGCGCCGAGATCGCTTGGTGTTGCATGCCAAAGTGTCCTACAGCAAAAGCAACGATCAAGTGACTGGTCTGCGCTTCGCTGCCAAAGGCGCAGAGCCGGGGCGAATAGCGGCGCTTTGCGAGCACCATAGCTTGCAAGTCGTTGGCATGAAGCGCATCCGCGTGGGGCGTGTGCCATTGGCTGACTTACCAGTCGGGCAATGGCGATTTTTAGCGGCGCATGAGCGGTTCTAAGCCAGATGTTCACCGTGCATCACAACAGGGCACGGAGATTGCTTAAACTGGTGCATGGCATTCGATATTGACATTGGCTTTACCTCGCTCACTGGCAAAAAAGCAGTGAATGAAGACTTTTGCGCGGCCATGCTGCCCGAGCCCGGCAAAGAAGGCTTTGGGGCGATTTGCGCGATAGCCGATGGCGTGAGCACAGGCGGCAAAGGCAAAGAAGCGGCGCAACCACAGTGATGAGCTTGGTGCAGGATTATTTCGGCACGCGCGAGACTTGGGACACCACTGTGGCGTTAGATCGCGTGATCAGTGCGCACAACAATTGGCTCTCA
>JAAUOI010000067.1 GCA_012036375.1 Allobrachymonas sp.
ACTTGACGCACATTTCATGCCGGCCAGCAGCTGATTTTGCTTAAAAAATGGAGTTCAAAAAATAATGCACCAACCAAGCATCCAGACGCGTGATGGTCTGAAAAACGAAGGCTTTCCTCGTCGCGCGCGGCCAGCAAACGAACAGCTCGAACGCAACACCCCGCCAACACATGCAAGCGTTTTGCTGCAAAATCAGTTCATGACCCTCACCGAGCTCAAATACATCGTTGCTCTCGCCCGCGAAAAGCATTTTGGCCGCGCCGCGCAGGCTTGCTTTATTTCGCAGCCGACGCTGTCGGTGTCGATCAAGAATTTGGAAGAAGAGCTCGATTGCAAACTGTTTGAGCGAGCAGCATCGGAAGTCACCATCACGCCGCTGGGCGAGGAAATCGTGCGCCAAGCGCAGAGTGTTTTAGAGCAAGCTTCGCGCATCAAAGAAATTGCCAAACGCGGCAAAGACCCGCTGTCGGGCAGCTTGCGCCTTGGCGTGATTTACACGATTGGTCCGTATTTACTGCCCGAACTGGTGCGTCAGGTGATTGCGCACACGCCGCAAATGCCCTTGATGCTGCAAGAGAATTTCACCGTGAAGCTGCTAGAAATGCTGCGCTTGGGCGAGATCGATTGCGCCATTCTGGCCGAGCCCTTTCCCGATGCGGGCTTGGCCATTGCGCCGCTGTATGACGAGCCCTTCATCGTGGCTGTGCCAAGCAACCATGCGCTAGCGGCCAAGAGCGCCATCAGCGCCGAGGAGCTAAAACTTCAGACCATGCTGTTGCTCGGAACAGGGCATTGCTTTCGCGACCATGTGCTCGAAGTCTGCCCCGAGTTTGCACGCTTTTCCAGCGACACCGAAGGCATCCGCAAGAGCTTTGAAGGCTCGTCCTTGGAGACGATCAAACACATGGTGCAAGCGGGCATGGGCGTGACGGTGGTGCCGCAGCTTTCAGTGCCAAAACAGGCTCTAGCCAGCATATATTCTGCGCCGAATGCTCCTAAAAAAAGAGCAAAAGCGACTGCCCACGCAGAAATTCCAGAGGTGCGCTATATCCCCTTTGAGGGCGAGCCGCCGCTGCGCCGCGTGGTGCTCGCTTGGCGGCGCAGCTTCACGCGCTACGAGGCGATTGCGGCGCTACGCAATGCGGTGTATGCCTGCGACTTGCCGGGGATCAAGCGACTGAGTTGATGCTCACTCATCCACCGCCGCCCACAGCGCGGCCGCGATGATGAGCAGGCCGCCCATCACTATGCGAGTCGACAATTGCGAAGCACCGAGCAGCACCGATGAGGCGGTTGCGATCAAGATTTCATTGAGCATGACGAGCGAGGTGGTACTGGCCTTCAAACGCGCTGCGCCGTATTGCAACGCCAAGTTGCTCAACAGAAAAAACGCTGCAAAGCCCACGAGCAGTGTCAAGCCCCAACCGCCAAGCATCGGCGGGGCGCTCCAGTTGCCCTGCCAAGTGCCGACACTGCCCACCAGTGCAGAAAACAATGCGCCACCCAAAAACATCGCAAAAGTGCGCTGCTCGGAGGGTACTTCGCGCAGTTTGCGCAGCATGGCATTGTTCAGCGCAAAGCAAAAGCCGCCCATCAACGCGAGCCAATCGGCGGCCGATTGCGGCCAAGGCCACGGCGAATCAGGCGTTTTAAGCACTAGCGCCACCCCTGCGAGCGCGATGGCCACGCGTGCGAGCGAGCGGCGCGTCGGCTTCTCATCCAATATGAGCCACGCCAGCAAAATCGACCATGCGGGCATCATGTAAAACAGCAACACAACGCGCACCACATCGCCAATCGTCACGGCCCAATTGAAGCCCACATTGGTCAGCCCCGAGCCCAAAGCAATCCACCACAGCGCAGGCACAGCCACCAAACCGCGCCATGCGTGCGGCCGCCATGTCCACACAATCAGCACTGCCAAGCCATACATGATGGAAGTGGCCCACAAAGGGTGTAACCCTAGCTTTTCTAGCTCGCGAAACGGCCACCAAGCCAGCCCCCACGCCAGTGCGTTAGTTAATAGCGCAAGCGCGGCCCAAGTGTTGGTTGAAGTTGCCATGAGTCCATGCGATCAGCAAGCGAGCAAGCCGCGCTGATTCAAGAGCCCGAGCGCTCGGCGCGTTTCTTTTTTCGCCACCAAACAAACAGCGCAATCGCGCCCACACCCAGCAAAAAGAACAGCCCGTATTGAAACTTATGCAAAGTGGCAAACAGCCATTCACGGTTTTGTGCGCCGAAGTAGCCCAAGTAAATCCACACTGGCACGCTAATAAGCGCGGCAAAGCCATCCATCAAAAACCAGGTGCTGAACTTGACTTTGCCCGTCATGCCGGCCGTAAAAAACACCGGGGTGCGCAGGCCGGGCAAAAAGCGCGCGACGAACATCACCCAGCGTCCGTATTTTTCAAACGCAGCTTGCGCTTTCTCAAACCGCGCAGGCGTGAGCACACGTCGAAAGCCCGGTAATTGCATCATCTTCTCGCCGCGCCACCTGCCCAAACTGAACATCAAGCCATCGCCAATCATCACACCCGCCATACCAACGGCAAACATCACATGCGGATTGGCATAGCCCAAGCCTGCGATCACGCCGCCAGTGACCAGCGTCACATCTTCTGGCACAGGCACGCCAAAGCCGCAAATCAGCAGCATGACAAA
The DNA here is from genome assembly GCA_012036375.1 of Allobrachymonas sp. Lineage (GTDB taxonomy): Bacteria > Pseudomonadota > Gammaproteobacteria > Burkholderiales > Burkholderiaceae_C > JANMDU01. Next base: position 2,662 of record JAAUOI010000067.1, read on the forward strand.
GACTGCGATGTAGCCATAATGGGTGAAGATGGGCAATAAAAAATCAAAAACCTGCATAGTGCGCGAGACTCAAGGTGAGTAACGCTGTCTCCAAAATCGGCCACAAAGCGAAACCATTGGTTTATAGCATGCGCTTGACATGACTTTACTTCATGTTGAATCATTGGCGTGAATCGCGACTGACCACTAAACTTGCTCTATTGCACTTTTTGTTGAGCACTTGCCATGCCCCGCCCCATACAAGCCACGATTCACACCACCGCCTTGCGCCATAACCTTGAGCGCTGCCGCGCCGGTGCGCCTGATGCGAAAGTCTGGGCTATCGTCAAAGCCAATGCCTATGGTCATGGCATCGAACGCGTCTTCGAGGGCTTGCGCAGCGCCGATGGCTTTGCGCTGCTGGATTTGGAGGAAGCGCAGCGCATCCGCTCGCTGGGCTGGCGCGGGCCGATTTTGCTGCTGGAAGGCTGTTTTGAGCCGCGCGATTTGGAGCTGTGCTCGCGCTTGGGCTTGTGGCACACCATCCATTGCAACGAACAAATCGACTGGCTTGCTGCGCACAAGACGCATGAGCCGCACCGCGTCTTCCTCAAAATGAATTCGGGCATGAACCGGCTGGGCTTCAAGCCAGCGAGCTACCGCAGCGCGTGGGTGCGGCTCAATGCTTTGACCCAGGTGCAAGAAATTTCGCTCATGACGCATTTCTCCGATGCCGATGCGAAGCGCTTCGGGCAAGATGGCATCGCGCATCAGCTGGCCGCTTTCAATGAAGCCACACAAGACTTGCCCGGCGAACGCAGTTTGTCCAACAGCGCGGCTACGCTGCGCTATTCGGCTCAAGATCTGCGCACCGATTGGATTCGCCCCGGCATCGCGCAATACGGCAGCAGCACGGATTACCCCGAGCACAACAGCGCACACTGGCAATTGCAACCCGCGATGACACTGGCCGCCAAGATCATTGCCACACAAGATTTAGCAGCCGCAGACAGCATTGGCTACGGCTCGGCCTATGTCGCCGAGCAACCGATGCGCATTGGCATCGTGGCCTGCGGCTATGCCGATGGCTACCCGCGCATTGCCAGCGGCAGCAATGCCAAGGGCACACCCGTGCTGATTGGTGGCCAGCGCAGCCGCACGGTGGGGCGCGTGAGTATGGACATGATCACAGTGGATTTAACGAACCTGCCTCAGGCGGGCATCGGCACTGAAGTCACGCTCTGGGGGCGTGCGGCCAGTGGCGCGGTGCTGTCGATTGACGAAGTCGCCGCCTGTGCGCAAACCGTGGGGTATGAGCTGATGTGTGCGTTGGCGCAGCGGGTGCCGGTGGTGGTGGATTGAATGGTTATGATAAATACTATGAAAATAGTAGCATTGCGCGCACATTCCATGCCGACTAGCGGCGTATTTCGCTTAAAAATAGCAGCCTTTGATCCATCACGACCCCTTCAACCACTGCGCAAAAAACTCAATACAAGCGCGGATTTTGGGCGCTCGGTGGCGCTCTTGCAGCATCACGGCGTTGATCGGCACGGTTTGGCAGTCCACCAACTCATCCATCACGCGCACCAGTTGCCCACTGGCCACCCTCGGCTCGCAAATCGCGGTGTTACCGCGCACCACGCCCAAACCCGCCAACACCATGTTCATCATGATGCCGGTGGAACTGGCGCGGTAGTGGCCGCGGGCGATGTGCGTGATGCGCTCGCTGTCAATCACAAACGGCCAGCGGTTCAAGCCGGGCTGGGCGCTGTTGGTGATCAAGCGATGTTGCGCGAGGTCTTCCAGCGACTGCGGCATGCCTTGCGTGGCAATGTAAGCCGGCGCGGCATACAGCCTGCGGCCATGCTCGCCAATCTTGCGTGCTACCAGATTGTCTGAGCCCGGATCGCCGGTGCGAATCGCCAAATCAATGCCCAGTTGTGCCATATCGATCAAGCGATCATCGGTGTGCAGCTCCACGTTGAGCGCAGGATGCAACTGCGCCAAGGCCGGCAAACTGGGCACGATCACATACTGCGCCATCGCCGGGCTTGCCGCCAGTTTCACCATGCCCGAAACCTCTGCGCCGCTGCTCACATCTGCTTCAAACTGCGCATAACTCTCCAGCATGCGCTTGCCGTGCTCGATCAGCGATTGCCCCGCTTCCGTGAGTGAGAGCGCATGCGTGCTGCGATGCAAGAGGCGCACCTGATGCTGCGCTTCCAGCCGCGAGAGCGAGCGAGAAATTTGGCTCACGGGCACATCCGCCTCACGCGCCGCGCCCGAGAGCGAGCCGAGTTCGGCTACGCGCAGAAAGGTTTGTAGATCACTCAAATCCATGGTGGCTGTATGTTGATGGGTTTTGACGCATTTGCTTTTGCATAATTTGCAAATCCATTATGCAACGAACGCCGTTTCCAAGCCCGCGTTACACGCCTAAAGTTCCTCCATCGCTTCAATTTTGAAGCAATTTTAGGAGAGCATCATGACTTCAACCCTTCGCAGCAGTATCCGGTCGTCATTGCACAAACTGCAAATGATGTGGTGTCTCAGCTTGCATCGCTTGGCGCAATTTGAACTCACCAGCCACCGTGCCCAGCACATTCACTGAACAGACGCACATCATGCCTACCTTGAACCTGCGCCTCGCCCCGCTCCTGAACCCGCCAGTCTATGACAGCCTGGCCGCCAAGCTCACTGCTTTGACGGCGAAAGTCCTGCACAAGCGCCCAGAAGTCACCATTGTGATGATCGACGACTTGCCCGCCGCCCGCTTCTGCGCGGGCGGCGCGGCCAGTGAGCAAGCGATTGCTTGCTTGGAAATTAACATCACGGCGGGCACGAATACCGCCGTTGAGAAACAAGCCTTCGTCAGCGATGCGCATGCGCTGCTGCGCCAGCTGCTGGGCGATTTGCATGAAGCCAGCTACGTCATCGTGCGCGAGCTGCCTGCGGAAAACTGGGGCTATGGCGGTATGACGCAGGCGCAGCGCAAACTACTCAAAACTGCGCCCAGCCCAGAGGCAGCGTTGGCTTAATTGACAAATCGCAAGCTTAGGCCAACCGCGTCACAAGCTGTTGCGCCAACACCTGCGCCACCTCAACCCAACTCGCCTGCACGCCGATAGATGCCATATCCACCGTGCGCAGGCCGCGGTAGCCACAAGGATCGATGCGATCAAACGGCGAGAGATCCATCGCCACATTCAGCGCCACGCCGTGATACGTCCTATGCCGGCTTACCTTAATGCCCAGCGCAGAAATCTTGCCAATATCTGCGCGAGTGCCCAGTTCTTGGTCAGTCAGCGGCAAACCATCTGCGCCCAACAATCTCGCATGCGAGGCCGGCTCCTCAATCCTCACATAAATCCCCGGTGCGCCGCGCACGCGATGCCCGGTGATGCCAAAGTGCGCCAGCGTGCGGATCACGCTTTCTTCAATCCGATACACATATTCTTTGACGAAATAGCCCCGCGCCTTCAAATCAATCATCGGATACGCCACCACCTGCCCCGGCCCGTGATACGTGACTTGCCCACCGCGATTGGTTTGCACCACGGGAATATCCCCCGCCGCCACCACATGCTCGGCCTTGCCCGCCAGCCCCTGCGTAAAGACCGGTGGATGCTCACAAATCCATAGCACTTCGCGCAGATTCTGTGACGGCAAACGGCCTATTTCGTTTAAATTTTCAGTGTTTGCAGGATGCACCGTGGCCACAAACGCCTGCATCGCTTCATAGGTCGCCACATACGGCACGAGGCCTTTGAATTCAACTTGCATCAGGTATTCACCATTTGAATCTGCCGATCTAAGCTAACAGCTTTTCAAGCTGCTGCGCCATGCTCACACCCGCCTGCGATTTCATGATCCAGCCAAATCGCGCACGGCCAGCAGCATTTTTCCCCCACAGCTCACCCACTTGCCGCTTTTCGATTTCGAGCGAGTTGTCTGCACCATATGCGCCTTTGTACTCAATGACAACGATCAAACCATCGTTGCGTTCGACGATAAAGTCCGGATAGAAGTTTTGCGTGGAGGTTGGCAGCCAAAAGCCGCAGGGTTTGGTATCCAGATTGCGCACCCAGTGGCGCACGTTTGGATTGGCATCGATGAGTTGAGCACACAAAAACTCCTCGCCGCCATCCTTCAAATCCGCCAGCACCGGGTAATAGTGCTTCTCAAACTGCCAGCGCCCGCAATAACGGTTCAACACCGGCGCAGGATAGCGCCCCGCTTCAAACACATGCGGTCGCTGCCAATCGGGCTCAATCTGCCATTCCTCCTGCAACACGAGCTGCTTGAATTGCTGCTTGGCTGACAGAGCGCGCACGTCTGCCGCTTTGGCTTCCAAATGCTGCGCAAGCTTAAAGCGGCTTTGCGCGAGCTGCACCAAGCTGTGGTGCTTCTCGTGCAGCAAGCGGTTCACCACGGCGGTGAACCATGCCAGGCGCTGGCTTTGCGTTAAATCCGGCAGCTTTTGAAACAACGACTGATCGAGCCAGCGCACCAAATCCTGCGCGGTGATCGATGTGTGTACGCCATCCATCACGAGCTGCGAGGCATCCGCCGCGCGAATGTTGATACGGCTGTCCTTCATGCCAATTTCAAACGCGCTGGGTTCATTCACGCCATCGAAATTGGGTAATTCCAGTGCAAAGGGCGTGAGCAAATCCAGCTCCACTGCCTCCAACACCGCCTCGCGCTCCAGCGGCCACAGTTGGCTCTGTGCATCCACGCGATAGCCCAGCAAAGGAACGGGTGCAAACACCGCGCCGCGCGAAGCCGGCGCTTTTTGCGCGGCCACCAAAGCATTGTGTTGCTCAATTTGCTCGCGCACGGCGGTTTGCTTTTTCTCCCCGCGCACGCCTTGCACAAGAAGAGCTTCCAAATCCGCGCTGATTGCGCCTGTGACGGCAATCTGCACTTCTCCGCCAATGCTCACTTGGCTCACACCGGGCAAAGCCAGCAGCTCTTCCGATGGTTTAGACACTACAAAATTCGTAGCAATCAGCGCATATTCCATGCCGGCGGGTGGCCTATTTGATTCAAATAAATCGCCTTCTAGAGATTGCTGCACCAGCATACTCGCCACATCCAGCGCCTCAAAACCCATGCCGTTGATCAAGCGATCGGCCAGCGCATGCGCCGCTTTAGAAAACTCCGCCTCACACACATGCGCATACGCCCGATTGAGCGCAGGCTGCCCGCGCCGCGTCGCATACGGCATGCGCAGCACGCGCCCCAGAAGCTGCTCCACCGCCGTAGCGCTCGATAGCTTTTGCAAGCTGCACAAAATATAAGCAAACGGGCAATCCCAGCCCTCGCGCAGCGCTTGCACCGTGATCACAAAGCGCACGGGGCAACTGCGCGACAAAATATCCAGCCCATCGAGCTCCCGCGTATTGCCAGTGGCCACCACAATCTGCTCTGGCGGCACATGCAGCTCATCTTGCAGATACGTGCGCAGCTTCTCAGGCGGCATCTCGTCATTCTCATTTTGAGCCTGAAACAGCACGATAGGCCTCACATACTCTGCGCCAGATGCTTCATCTTTGATAGCAGCCGCCTCCAGCGCCTTTTGCTGCTGCACCGCCGCAAACACCGCCTGCGGCCAGCCCTGTGCGTGTTCTGCCAAGCTGATTGGCAGCTTGATCATGTGCTCCGCTGCAAGCTCTTGTGCGCTCACGTGATACAGCACATTCGTTTTACCCAAAGTACCTGACGTGATGGGCGTCGCCGTCAGCTCCAAAATCGCGCTCGGGTTCAGGCGCTTGAGCGCCGTGAAGCTCTTGTCTGTCTTGGTGTTGTGCGCCTCGTCCACGATCAAAATCGGCGCTTGCAAAGCCAGCCAGTTGGCCAAACTCTGGCGCGGCTGATTCAGATGGTTTTTCAGGATACCGGTTGCATCTTTTGCGGCTTCTTCTTTCGTCACTAACGCATCCGGCACGTCGCGCAAGGCTTGCGCCGCATTCACAGGCAGCCCCTTGAAATGCCGCTCAAAATCTTCCGAAAAGCTGTACACCGTGCGCCCTGCCGTTTCTTCCACACGAAAGCTCTGAATCGTCGCCACGATCACGACCGCCTTCACCCCCCAATCACTCGGCGCAATCTGCGAGAGCTCCTCCAAGCTGCACACCACCAGATTCGCGCCATATTGCTCCTCCAGCGCCGCGCGGTAAGCATGCTGCGGCGTTTGCAGCGCCTTCAGAGTCTGCGAGCGAATCGCATCCGAGGGCACCAGCCACAGCGCGGTCGGAAAATCTCGCCCCAGCCAATCTGCGCCCAGCCGAGGAATCGCATGCGAAGCCAGCAGCGTCTTTCCCCCGCCAGTCGGAATGCGCAAACACACGCAAGGCAGGCCGCCAAACACCTCATCCGCATACCCTCGCTGAGTAGCAGCCCGAAACGCCGCTGGTGCGCCAATTTGCGCTGCATGGCGCAAAAAGCCTGTGAGCGCATCCAGTGCGGCTTGTTGGTAGGATTTGAGTGTGAGCATGGTTATTTTCAAATAATAGGTTAATTTGAAATTAGCTGAGAACTTCTAAACGAAGCTAAGTTGTTGATTTATTTGATTTTTTATCTTCAACCGGTAATTCAACCGGTAATTTTTCGTTTAAGTGCTCGGTTATTCGTTTGACTTAAACGAAACATCATCCAAAATCCAATGCCGCCGTTTCCCGTCGCCTGTGGCCTTGATTTTTTGTCCATTGAGTCCAACCATGCGCAACGCGCTAAGCAGGTTTTTGATCTTGGATTCCTTTTGCGCTTCGGTCAAAGATGCGGGCAATTTGTCTAGGAGTATTTCGCGCATCTCAGCGATCGATGCCTGTTTGAACTCGGTGATATGTTGCACGATGAATTGCTTGTACATCGCATCATTGAGCCCTTTGTTTTTTGTGTATTGAGAGCGTGTATTCGTGGCATTTGCCACAGATGCTGAAACAAAATGATTGGGCTTTCTTCCCTCTAGGAGTTTTGCGCGGCGTAACTCCTGCGCTTGCGCATCACTGACCGAAAGTTTTTTCTGCACCCGATCTAACCACAACGCATGTTCTAGTGGCAGCTCTTGGCGCGTCATCAAAAGCTGGGTGTAGTTTTCGTCAATGGCTTGCCCGTGGATATTGAAGACGGTTCTCAAAGCCGTAGATCCCTCATAGTCGGGCAAAGGCAAAAAGCGCCGGCGCTGCGTCTTGACCATTTCCCGAATGCCAAAGCCTGACTTATCAATCATGCCGATTAAGTTCATGGCCTTGGTCAGGCGATCATTGCGATACAGCTCTGGTGTGTGGTCTTCCAAAAAGTAATCTTCTGGCTTTCCTTCAATAAAAGCCGCCCCGATTGGTGATACGCAAGCGCCCCACCCATTCTTCTACAACGATGCGCCCGGCCTGCTCAAAGTCTTGATGTGCTACGGCATTGTGCAAAGCTTCTAAAAGAAGCTTTGGGTCATACCGCGGCATCTCCACCGCAAGTAGCTCATTGCTTGGAAAGAGCTTGATGTTCGGATTACGAATACGCTCAGCCACTTTCGTCGTAGCCAATAAAAACGGCGGATGAAAATGCTCGGCCACCCGTTCGTCAGGCAGCTTCCAAGTAATTTCCACGGGGTTGGGCGACAGCAAAGCAATGGCTCGCTCTGCTTTCCCCAAAAGCAACAATGCAGCGCGAGTGAGCTTCCCGTGTTGAGCCAGCCTTGCTTTGTCCAAAAACTGCAAGGGTGTCCAATGCGCAATCTCACTGGCCCATTTCTCGCGCTGATGCTTGGCCGCGTATTGCTCACGCGCCCTTTTGAGCGCTTCTTCATCGAGATCATCCAAACTCGCCAAAGGAACGATCCCCGCACTCCAATCTTCTCCCACCAGAGGCTCTCGCAAAATCGCCTCACGCCGCTCAGGCCGTAGCTCCACTAGGTTATCGCCGTCGCGTTGCCACGCCTTGTCATGTGCCTGTACTGGCAGCCGAGCCGTATGCTTAGGGACGTGCACCAGCCATATCGTGGCACGCGTATCGCTCGCTACAAGAGCCTCAACCGTCAAACCCGTAGAAGGAAGCCCCGGGGTTTTGCCCAGAATTCGGTGAACAACATTTTCCAGCGTGTAATCGGCAAAGTCGCTGATGCCCGTCACTGCGAGGGTCTTGTCTTGAACACCAATCACAATACAACCGCCATCCATATTGGCAATTGCAGATACATACGAGACCAAGTCTTCCCCCTTGCGCCCGGAAATGTTCGATTTCAGGCTGCGCCACTCCTTCCACTCATGACGCTCATTCTCTTTGGGGAAATTGGCCTGCAACCAAGCCTGAAGTTCAGCGGATGTCATGTCACGCATGATAGTCACCAAGCCCGCACGTTATACGGGATATGGCGGAAGGTGACATTGGCTTGCGCCAAGCGCTCGGGGCCTAGGCGGCAGGCTTCGCCGTAGACTGTGATGGGGATGATGCCCGGCGCGAGGCCGGCGGCTTGGCAGCAATCAGCGTGGAGATTCAGCAAGGCATCGAGCACGGCGGCGGTCAGCACGTTGCCGCTTTGGGGGCGCTTGTCTTTCAGGATGCCGTTGTAGAGCAGGTAGAGTGCGAATCTGGGCGTTTTTTCAAGCATTTTAGGCACTTCGCCGGCATCAATACTGCGCGGAGTGCTATCTAATTCATAGTGAATGCCCAGATGCGGCGTGCCCGCACGAGCTTTCGCAGCATCCCACGCGCTGCGCGTTTCTTGCTGCCAGATGAAGGCGGCGAGCGTATTGAAGCGCACGGCGCTGTGGATGCGGCCGGTTTCGTCAAACACTGGCGCGCCCAGCTGCATGAAGCGAAAGCCGCCGCCGCCTTGCCAGTTCAGCGCTTTACTGATACCGCCTTGCTCACCGTCAATCACTTTTTGCAAACGCGGCAGGCAATGCGTCAGCGCATGCTCGCCCATCTCAATCCCAATCCAACGCCTACCCATCTTGTGCGCCACGGCGGCTGTCGTGCCGCTGCCGAGGAAGCTGTC
>JAAUOI010000068.1 GCA_012036375.1 Allobrachymonas sp.
AAAATAGGCGCAATCAATCAATAGTTGATGGATTTCAAATTTTGGTTTTCTGAATTTTTTGCGTCTTTCGCGTCACTTTCGCGAATTTCGCGTCCGGCAATTTGAATTCCGACTGTTTGCATTCAAAACGGCAACTTCATCCCGGGAGGCAAGGGCATTCCTGCCGTCAATTTGCCCATTTTTTCCTGCGAAGTTTCTTCCGCCTTGCGCACTGCGGCGTTAAAAGCCGCAGCCACGAGGTCTTCGAGCATGTCTTTGTCGTCTGCGAGCAAAGATGGATCGATTTCGATGCGTTTGACATCGTGCTTACAGGTCATGGTGACTTTGACGAGGCCTGCGCCGGATTCGGCGGTGACTTCGATGTTGGCCAGCTCGTCTTGGGCTTTTTTCAGGTTGTCTTGCATGGCCTGAGCTTGCTTCATCAGGCCGGAGAGTTGTCCTTTGTTGAACATGAGAATCCTTCTTGAACTAAAAATTAAATTTGTATCAATCGGCGTGTTTGACTAAACAAGCTTAATACTACCGGGCACGATTTTCGCACCCCATTGGGCGATCAGCTCTTGCACCAGCGAATCGCCTTGAATCAACGCTTCGGCGGCGCGTTGCTTGGCCTCGATTTTGGCGGTGTTGCGCTTGGCCCAAGAATCTTGCACGGGACCAATTTCAATCACCAAAGCTTCCGAGCGGCCAAGCGCTTGCAGCGCGTTTTGCAGCTCATCGCGAATGTTGTCGCTTTTTAAGCTGGGCTGGCTGATGCGCAAGGTCAAATGCGCAGCACCTTTTCAACGCACTGGCTTTGCACCGCGAGCTGCTGCACCAAGCCTTGAACGGATTGTTGATCCAAGAGTTGCTGCACAAGCTGTACCCAAGCTTCGTGATGCGCATCGGGCGCGACGGGCGCTATGCGAGCTTCCGTGCGCACGCTGGCTGCGCCCTGCTCGCGGATGGGGACGGCTAAAAGGGAGGGTTTGGCATGCTCAGGTTCTGGCGCAGAATTTGCTATGAATTCAGGAGCACTCGGCGCATGTTTTATGCCGGCTAGAGGCTCATTTTGCTTTAAAAAGTCGGTTTGAGATTCAGCTTCGGGGGCAGCCAACTCGGTGGCTGCCGGACTTGTCACCACGGCCGTCACTGCTACTGCTGCCGCAACTGCCGCATGATCAACCGGCGCATCAGGCTTCAGGCTTTTTTTTTCAGCCAATTCAACTGATTCGCCGTCGGCTAACGTTGGAGCTGGCGTAGGCGTGGAAACTGTTGCTGGTGTATTGCCCAGATTCGCTGGCTTGAAGCCCTTCGGCTTGAAAGCCAGCAAACGCAGCAAGCTCATCGTCAAGCCCGTGTATTCATCGGGCGCTAAACCCAATTCGCCACGGCCATGAATGGCGATGCTGTAGAGCAACTGGGTATCGTCTGCGGGCATGAGCGTGGCCAGGCGAGCGATTTCCACCGCTTCGCTATCTTGAACATCGTGGCTGCCGGGCACTTGTTGGCACACCGCCATACGCTGCAACACGCTGGCCATGTCTTCTAAGGTGGAAGCGGCGCTTAATCCGTTGTCCCGCAGCGCGTTGGCAATGTCAAACACCGCTTTTCCATCGCCAATGGCCAGCGCCTCGATCAAGCGAAACACATAGCTGCGATCAACCGCGCCGAGCATGGTGCGCACAGCAGCTTCCTGCAAAGCGCCTGCGCCAAAGGCGATGGCTTGGTCGGTGAGCGATAAAGCATCGCGCATGGAGCCGCGGGCGCCGCGTGCGAGCAGGCGCAAAGCGCCATCCTCAAAACCCACATTTTCTGCGCAGAGCACTTTTTGCAGATGCGCATGCACCGTCTCAGGCGCCATGGGGCAGCAGGCTAAATTGCAAGCAGCGCGAGAGCACTGTGACAGGCACTTTTTGCGGATCAGTCGTTGCTAAAACGAATTTCAAATACTCGGGTGGCTCTTCCAGCGTTTTGAGCATGGCGTTGAATGCCGTGTTCGTTAGCATATGAACTTCGTCGATCATGAAGACTTTGAAGCGCCCTTGCACGGGCTTGTAAACCGCCTGCTCCAAGAGGCTTTGCACTTCATCCACGCCGCGATTCGATGCCGCATCGAGCTCGGTGTAATCCACAAAGCGGCCAGCGTCGATCGCGCGGCACATGTCGCACACGCCGCAAGGTTCAGCCGTGATACCGCCCTGCCCGTCGGTGCCGACACAATTCAGGGATTTGGCCAGGATGCGGGAAACGGTGGTTTTGCCGACACCGCGTGTGCCAGTAAAAAGATACGCATGGTGCAGCCGCTGCTGCGTGAGCGCATTGGATAGTGCCTGCACCACATGCTCCTGACCCACCATATCGGCGAAACTTTTCGGGCGGTATTTGCGGGCGAGGACGAGGTAGCTCATGAGACTGTTCTTTGTGGCCTGAATTCTAGCCTGCGGGATGATACGCCCTGCCCCTACAATCGCCCCCATGCTCGAAATTGGTGTCTTGAAACCTTGGCTCACCGCCATCGCTTTGCCCCCTGCGGGGCTGCTGTTGACCATGCTGCTCGGTTATGTGATGCTGGTTCGCAGTGAAAAAATCATTTGGACAGCGCTCGGCAAAATGCTGGCTGTGTTTTCTTTTGCTCTGCTCTGGCTGGCTTGCTGCCAAGGCACGGCGATTTGGCTGGAGCGCGTGATGCTACGCCCTCCCGGACCGGTCGATCCGCAATTGATGGCGATTACTGTGAAGCAGCAGCAGATTCAAGCGGTGATCGTGCTCGGTGGTGGCCAGCAGAGCATCAGCCGCGAATATGGGGAATCCGGTTTATCAGAAACATCTGCCCAGCGCTTGCACTATGGCGCGACGCTGGCGCGTGCCAGCAATCTGCCACTGGGTTTTGCAGGCGGCGTGGGCTGGTTACAAGAAGGCGCAAAAGACTCAGAGGCTGCTGCTGCCCAGCGCTGGTTAAATCAGCTGGGCTTGTCTGAACTGCGCTGGAGCGAGGGGCATTCGCGCGATACCCAAGGCAATGCACTGCATATTGCCGATGTGTTGCAGAAATCAGGTGTTGAACGCATTGCCTTGGTCACCAGCGCCTCGCACATGCCCAGGGCACTCAAAGCCTTCGCCCAAACCCCGCTCAAAGTCACGCCGGCACCGACACAATTTTTGGAGCAAGATGCTGGCCTCGGCTTGGATTGGTTTCCCTCAGGGTCCGGACTACGCCGCACACGACAGGTGTTGCATGAGCTATTGGGTCTGGCTCTGATTCCAAGAGGCTGATTTGCCGCAGGGACGCGATTAGAGCGAGTGGTTTGACTGAGTCGGCGCAATCGGCTACATTACTAACCCATTGGTCAGTAATCATGCCCTCACCCACTTTCCCGCTTCAACACAGCGCTGCACCTGCACCCGAGCCCCAAAATGGCTCTGTGTCCTTGCCCGCTAAGACATCCACCCAGGAACGCGCGGACAAGCGGGAACGCAGAAAAGAGGCTCGCCCCGGCGAATTGCTGGCGGCAGCGCTGGATTTATTCGTGGAAAAAGGCTTCGCCACCACCCGAGCTGAAGAAGTGGCGCAGCGTGCCGGCGTGTCTAAAGGCACATTGTTTTTGTATTTCCCGAGTAAAGAAGAGCTATTCAAGGCTGTGGTGCGCGAGCACATTAGCGGCACGATCAAAGAGGCTTTTGGCGAGCTGAAGGCTTTTCCGGGCTCAAGCGGCGAATTGGTGCATTATTTGATGCAGCAATGGTGGGAGCGCTATGGCAATACCAAAGCCTCAGGCATCAGCAAACTGATGATGAGCGAGGCGGGCAATTTTCCTGAGTTGGCCGCGTTTTATCAGCAAGAAGTGATTATTCCCGGCCACCAATTGATCGCGCAAGTGATTGAGCGCGGGATGTCCAATGGCGAGTTTCGCTCTGTGGATGTGGAGTACGCAGTGTTCAGTATCTTGGCACCGATCATGTTTCTCATCATGTGGAAACACTCGATGAGCGGCTGCTGCCCCTCGGGGCAAGCAATTGAGCCGATGCGTTATTTGAAGATACAAGCAGACATCGTTGTACAAGGTTTGCGCAACCCCGGCTTTACGCAGCAGACATCTGCGCCTGCTACAAATCAGCCCACTTGACGAGTTGCCTATGAAATCTTCTTTGAAATGGATCGTGATCGCACTGGCTTTGCTGGCAGTTGCAGCATTGGGTATTTGGGGTCTTAACAAACGGCAAGCCGCAGCCGCAGCTAGCGCTGCTGCGCAGAGTAAAGCCGAGCCTGTGGTTGAGCTGGCGGCGGCGGATGTCATGACGCTCAAAACCGTGGAATTATCCCAAGGCGTGCCGATTTCGGGTTCGATCAAGGCAGTTCAATCGGCGGTGGTCAAAGCCAAGGTCGCTGGCGAGCTGGCGCAGCTGAGGGTGCGTGAAGGCGATGCTGTGAAAGCGGGGCAAGTTCTCGCCCGCGTTGACAGCAGTGACTATGCTGCCCGCGTGCGCCAAGCGCAAGAAACGGCAGATGCCGCCCGCGCTCAGATTGACATCGCCCAGCGCCAGTTTGACAACAACAAAGCCTTGGTCGATCAAGGCTTCATCTCCAAAACCGCGCTCGATACCTCGCAAGCTTCGCTGCAGTCGGCGCAGGCGAACCACAAAGCGGCTTTGGCGGCATTAGACATTGCCAAGAAAACCGTCAATGACACGGTGCTCACTGCCCCGATTGGCGGCATGGTGAGCCAGCGTTTGGCGCAAAACGGTGAGCGGGTGGGCATTGATGCGCGGATTGTGGAAATTGTCGATTTGAATCGCTTGGAGCTGGAGGCGCAATTGCCTGTGAGCGATTCACTGCAAGTGCGTGTGGGGCAAACGGCGTTACTCAAAGTTGAAGGCCAAGCGCAAGAGATTCGCGCTGTGGTCAGCCGCATCAACCCAAGTGCCGCAGCTGGCAGCCGCAGCGTGTTGGTCTATCTGAATGTTGAAGGTGGCGATAGTTTGCGCCAGGGCGTGTTTGTGCAAGGGCGATTGCAAACTCAGCAAATGCAGGCACTGGCCGTGCCGCTGTCTGCGGTGCGCATGGACAAGCCGCAGCCTTATCTACAAATCATCCAAAGCGGGCGCATCGCGCACCAAACAGTGGTTCTGGGCGCTCGCGGTGAGCGCGAAGAGCAAACTTGGGTGACTATAAATAACATAGCACTTGACGCAGTATTATTAAGGGCTAGCGCCGGTTTTATACGTGAAACCACGGCCGTGAAAGTTCTCAATCAAGTGGCTGGGTCATAAGCCATGTGGTTCACCCGCGTCAGTCTGCAAAACCCCGTCTTTGCCACCATGATGATGCTGGCGCTGATGGTGCTGGGCATTTTCAGTTACCAGCGGCTCAAAGTCGATCAGTTTCCGAATATTGACTTCCCAGTAGTCGTGGTGACCGCTGACTATCCCGGCGCGTCTCCAGAAATTGTGGAAACAGAGGTTTCCAAAAAAATTGAAGAGGCCATCAACTCCATTGCCGGCATTAACGCCCTGACTTCACGTAGCTATGAAGGCTCTTCGGTGGTGGTGATTGAGTTTGCGCTTCATATCAATGGCCGCAAGGCGGCAGAAGATGTGCGCGAGAAAGTGGCAGCGGTGCGCCCGAGCTTGCGAGCAGAAGTCAAAGAGCCACGTATTTTGCGTTTTGACCCATCGGCTCGCTCGGTCTGGTCATTGGCTGTACTTCCCACACAGCGCCCCAATGGCGCAGCGCCTTTGTCGGCTGTTGAGCTGACTAACTGGGCGGATCAGACACTGAAAAAACGATTGGAAAACGTGCGTGGCGTGGGCTCGGTCAACTTGGTGGGTGCGACCAAGCGTGAGATCAATATTTACCTCAACCCGCAGGCTATGGAGGCTTATGGCATCAGCGCCGATCAGGTGGCGCAGGCGGTGCGCAATGAAAATCAAGATGTGCCAGTGGGTGTGGTGCGCAATCAGGCGCAGGAACGGGTGATTCAGGTGCTTTCTCGCATGCAGCGGCCGGAAGATTTTGGCAAGATCATCGTGGCCCGCAAGGGCAATGCGCCAATTACCTTGGCTCAATTGGCGCGGGTGACTGATGGAGCGCAAGAGGCGCAAAACACTGCGCTGTTCAACGCAGAGCGCACGCTGCTGCTGTCGGTACAAAAATCACAAGATGAAAACACGATTGAGGTAGTTGATGGCCTGAAAAAGACCATTGCCGAGATGGAGAAAACGCTGCCACCCGGTATCAAGCTGCAAGAGATCCAAGACAATTCACGCCCCATTCGCGTCTCGGTAGACAACGTGCGCCGCACCTTGATTGAAGGTGCTTTGCTCACGGTATTGATCGTGTTCTTATTTCTCAACTCATGGCGCTCAACGATTATCACGGGGCTCACACTGCCGATTGCATTGATTGGAACGTTTCTGTTCATGAACATGTTTGGCTTCACGATCAATATGCTCACGCTGATGGCTTTGTCGCTTTGCGTGGGACTGCTGATTGACGACGCGATTGTGGTGCGCGAGAACATTGTGCGGCATGTTCAGATGGGCAAAAGCACCTACCAAGCCTCGCTAGAAGGCACGCAAGAAATCGGTTTGGCCGTCTTGGCCACCACACTGTCTATCGTGGCAGTGTTTTTGCCAATTGGTTTCATGGGCGGCATCATTGGCAAGTTCTTCCATGAGTTTGGTCTCACGATTGTGGCGGCCGTACTGATTTCGATGTTTGTAAGCTTCACGCTTGATCCGATGCTGTCCTCTGTTTGGCATGACCCGGCCATTGACGAACATGGCAAGCCTTTCAAGCCAGTGACTTGGTATGACAAAACTATCGGTCGCGTCACGCATGCGTTTGACCAAGGCACCGAGCGTTTGAGCCATGCTTATCAGCGTATGCTGCGTTGGAGCTTGCTTTGGAAAAAGACCACATTGGGATTGGCCTTGCTGACTTTTGTAGTGGCCATTGGCATGCTGCGCTTGGTGGGCACAGAATTTGTGCCCAAGGCTGATTTTGGCGAGAGCTTTGTGAGCTTTTATACACCGGTAGGATCATCCTTGGAGTCGACCGAGGCCAAAGCCAAACAAGTCGAAGCCATCATCCGCGAGCGGCCTGAGGTGCGCTACACGCTCACCACAATCAATACTGGCAATGCGCAAGGAAAAATTTACGCGAGCGTGTATGTGCGCATGGTCGATCGCAAAAACCGGCAATTGAGTGTCGATCAAATTTCGGCGCAATTGCGCCCAGCGTTTGGCTGCAGTGGCAGGAATCACCGTCACGCAAGTGGGCACGCTGGATGCTGTGGGCGGCAACAAACAGATTGAGGTGGCGCTCAAAGGCGCTGATTTACAAGAACTGGAGCGCCTGACCGTATTGGTATTGGAGAAGATCCGCCCGATAGCAGGCTTGGTAGATGTCGATTCGAGCATCAAACCAGCGCAGCCTACTGTTCAAGTTCAGGTGAAAACTGAGGCGGCCTCTGATCTGGGCTTGAGCACTGCACAAATCGGTGCGCATTTGCGTGCGATGGTAGCAGGGCAAACGGTGGGCAACTGGCGTGCACCGGACGATCAAACCTATGACGTGAATGTGCGCCTCGCGCCAGATGCCCGCAACACGCCACAAGACTTGGAGCGCCTGCCCTTTACCGTGGGGCAAAACGCAGATGGTAGCGCCCGCGTGGTGCGTCTTAATCAAGTGGCTAGCGTGCAGGAAGGTACGGGACCTAATCAAATCAACCGGCGCGATTTGCAGCGCGAAGTGGCGATCAATGCCAATGTATTTGGCCGCGCGGCAGGCGAAGTCTCTGCGGATATCAAGACAGCTTTGGATGGGATCACGTTGCCACCCGGATACAGCTATCAGTTTGGCGGCAGTACCAAAAACATGGCTGAATCGTCTGGCTATGCAGTGTCTGCGCTTGCGTTGGCGATTATTTTTATCTACATGATCCTAGCCAGTCAATTCAAGAGCTTTTTGCAACCCATTGCGCTGATGACTTCTCTGCCCCTGACCTTGATCGGCGTGGTATTGGCGCTCTTGGTGTTTCGTTCGACGATGTCGATGTTCTCCGTGATTGGCATCGTGATGCTCATGGGTCTTGTCACGAAAAATGCCATTTTGCTGCTTGATTTTGCGATCCGCGCCCGAGAGAGCAGCTCGGACGGGCGCGGTCAACAGGTGCCAGGACTTGATCGCGCTGAGGCTTTGCTCCTTGCTGCCAAAGTGCGCCTTCGCCCGATTTTAATGACCACGCTGGCAATGGTGTTTGGCATGGTGCCGCTGGCTTTTGCACTGACCGAAGGCTCAGAGCAGCGCGCTCCGATGGGGCAAGCGGTCATTGGCGGTGTGATTACATCGTCGATTTTGACCTTAGTGGTCGTCCCAGTGGCGTATTGCTACATGGACGATCTGGCCAATTGGTTCAAGCGCATTTTTTCGCAACGCCCCACCACTAAAATCGAAAGCCTGTCGCAGCCCTACAAAGCTGCTGAATGAGCCCTATTTTCTTGAGAACAACCCCGATGAACTTCGAACAAGCCCGTTTCAATATGATTGAGCAGCAAATCCGCCCGTGGGATGTGCTCGATCAAAGTGTTTGCAGCTCTTGGCTGCTGTTAAGCGTGAAGATTTTGTACCCATTGCCTACAAGCAATTGGCTTTCACCGACATGGAAATCCCGTTGCAACCCGGCGGTAAAAATGGCCTGTCGATGCTCGCGCCAAAAATTGAAGCGCGCTTGCTGCAAGATTTGGCCGTTCATCAGCATGAAAAAGTACTTCAGATCGGGACAGGCAGCGGTTATTTGGCCGCCCTACTCGCCCACAAAGCCCAGCGCGTGATTTCGCTAGAAATCAATGAAGCGCAGGCGCAAACCGCTCGCACCAATTTACAGCAAGCTGGCGTTCACAACTGCGAAGTGCGCGTGGCCGATGGATCTCAAGCGGATTTGTCAGTGGATGGCCCGTTTGATGTCATCGTGCTTTCAGGCTCAGTTGCGCAAGTGCCTGAAACCTTGAAGAAATTACTCAAACCGGGCGGGCGCTTGGCGGCGATTGTGGGCAATGAGCCCATCATGTGCGCCATGTTTGTGAGCCGCGCCGCAGATGGCAGTTTTATCAGCACGCAGCCTTGGGATACGGTGGCACCGCGCTTGCTCGGTTTTGCTGACACGGCGAAATTCAGTTTTTAAGCTCACGCGGCAACTGGCTAGTTTCCTCATGATTGCGCAAATTCGTCCCGCTGCATTTTCCCAATGGCTACAGTCCTTGGGCACGGTAACAGCGCTCGTGCTCGACGTGCGTGAGCCTTGGGAACATGCCACGGCAATGCCCCAACCGCTGCCAGATGCCCCCACGTTTGATGTGCTGCCCATGCCCATGCAGAGCATTGCGCAGCGTCTGACTGAATTGCCGCAAGACCGGCCGATTGCTTGCTTATGTCATCACGGTGTACGCAGTCAGCATGTGGCGGCATTTTTGCTCAATCAAGGTTTTGAGCAAGTGGTCAACATCGCTGGTGGTATTGATGGCTGGAGTCGTGAGCTCGACAACACTGTGCCCAGTTATTGATGATTGAATCGAAATTTGACTGAAAGGATCGTATGCTCTCCTCCCTGAATTCCTTGTTCAAGCCACACACACTGACTTGGATGTGTGCGCTGGCGCTGGGCAGCTTGCATCCCGCTGGCACTGTGCAGGCTCAGAGCTTGGTTGATTTGTACCAAGCTGCCAGCAGCTATGACGCAGCGTTTCAAGGAGCCAAAGCGCAATATGAAGCCAATTTAGCCCGGGCCGAACAAGCCAAAGCTGGCTTGTATCCAACCGTGAATTTAAGCGCCAACCTGAGTGGCACCAATTCCGACATTCAAAAGCCCGCCCCTGCGCCAGGCTACAACCGTGGCTTCGGCTCCCAAAGCGCCGCTATCAGCGCCAACCAGCCGCTCTATCGCCCCGCCAATCGCGCCACGGCCGCCCAAGGTGAACTGCAAGCCACACAAGCCAGATCGGCGCTCATTACCGCCGAGCAAGATTTGATTGTGCGGGTCAGCCAAGCATATTTCGACGTGCTAGCCAGCCAAGACGGCCTCACCTTTGTGAAAGCGCAAAAAGCTGCTGTGAGCGAGCAGCTGGCTGCGGCCAAACGCAATTTTGAAGTTGGCACCTCGACCATCACAGACTCCCGTGAAGCGCAAGCCCGCTTTGACCTCGTGGTCGCGCAAGAAATTGCTGCTGAAAACGATCTACGCGTCAAACAAATTGCGCTCGATCAGTTGGTCGGCAAGACGGGTAGCGTCCCCAAAAGCCTGGCGGTGCCAGTGAAATTACCCGATCTGTTGCCCGCTGATGTGAATAGTTGGGTTATCCAAGCGCAGAACAATCACCCTAGCATCAAAGCCAGCGAGCTCGGGGTAGAAATCGCCAAATTAGAAACCACCAAGGCACAAGCCGGCGAAAAACCCACGATTGATGCCACCGCATCGTATGGTCTTAATTACGGCAGCGGCAGCGTGGCGGGTCGCCTCAACTCTGAAAACCGTAACGCCACGATTGGCATTGCGCTGAATTACCCGCTGTTCACCGGCTACGCAGTGCAAAACCGGATTAAAGAAACGCTTCAGCTCGAAGACAAAGCCAAGAGTGACTTAGAGGCTGCCAAGCGCAGCATCGCTCAAGCTACCCGAACGGCCTACTTTGGCGTGTTGTCTGGCCAAGGCCAAGTCAAAGCCTTAGAAGCAGCCGAGGCCAGCAGCCAAAGTGCGCTTGATGCGAACAAACTCGGATACCAAGTCGGCGTGCGCATCAATATTGATGTGCTGAACAGCCAGTCCCAACTGTTCCAAACTAAACGTGATCTCGCCAAAGCGCGTTACGACGTGTTGGTCGGTGGCCTGCGCCTGCGTCAAGCCAATGGTACATTGAAGGCAGACGACCTAAACGCCGTCAATGTTTTGTTGATAAAGTAAGTTTTTAAGCCTTTTAGGGCTCTAGCCGGCATAAAGGTTGCGCAGGCTGCTACTAAATTTATAGCATCTCGAAGTTGCAGTGAGGCCAATCAGAGCGCTAGGTCTGCACCAAATGCATCCAATGCCAGCTCACACGCCGTTGTGAAAACACGGCTGGCGTGTTCAGCGGTCACCAAATCACCCTCCGTAATCTGCATGCGCAGATACACCTTGCCTCTGAGCACCATCAGCACACATGGCACATCTGGCTGTGTACTCGGCCAAGCCATGAGCGACTGAATCAAGGCCAGATTGATCCAAGCAATGGCATTCTCGCGTTCATCCGCCAAAATGGCGTAATGGTTCAAAAACGGCTCACCTAAAGACTCCCAACCTACCTCTTCATACATCGATAGCCACCGCATCTCCTCGGGCAAATGAGGATCGACCTGAGTTTGCAAGGTATCGGTGTAGAGTGCAAAAGCACGCTTGTCTAGCTCGTTCTTCAAGGAGCGCGACATGATCATCACTGCAACATCCTCGCGCACATTCATCTCGCCCCGCGCACGCAGCTCTAATCCTTGAATGAAATCCCGGCTCGGCTTACCCTGCTCAATCCGCCAAGGCCGCCCTTTGAGTTGCCCATCCAAGCGAAACCCCTTGCCCGAACCCGCTGCCGCCCCCAAGGCAAAATCCC
>JAAUOI010000372.1 GCA_012036375.1 Allobrachymonas sp.
GAGCCACGGCGCGACTGGGACGGTGCGCTGCACACGCTGGCGCTGCTGTGTCGGCAGCACGGCGTGCAGCTGATCGCCATTGGCAACGGGACAGCCAGCCGCGAGACGGACAAGCTGGCGGGTGAGCTGATCAAGATGCTGGAGAAACACGACGGTGTTCGGGCTGCTCCAGTCCAGTCTGGTGTGAACCCTTCGACAGGCTCAGGGCGAGCGGGGGAGGGCTCAGGGAGAGCGGGTACTTTGATTCAAAAGGTGGTGGTGAGCGAGGCGGGTGCTTCGGTGTATTCCGCCAGCGAGTTCGCGTCGCAAGAAATGCCCGATGTGGACGTGAGCCTGCGTGGTGCGGCGTCGATTGCCCGGCGCCTGCAAGACCCGCTGGCCGAGCTGGTGAAGATCGATCCCAAGAGCATCGGCGTGGGGCAGTATCAGCATGATGTGAACCAGAGCGATTTGGCCAAGAGCTTGGATGCTGTGGTGGAAGATTGCGTGAACGGCGTGGGCGTGGATTTGAATACCGCCAGCGTGCCGCTGCTCACGCGCGTGGCGGGCTTGAATGGCTCGGTGGCCAAAGCAGTCGTGCGCCATCGCGAAGCCAAAGGCGCATTTGCTTCGCGGCAAGATTTGCTCGGCGTGAGCGGCTTGGGCGCGAAGACCTTTGAGCAATGCGCAGGCTTCTTGCGCATTCAGGGAGGTAGCAACCCGCTCGATGCGACGGGCGTGCATCCTGAGAGCTATGAGGTGGTTACGAGGCTGCTGGCTTTGGTGAAAAAGCCGATTGGCGAAGTGATGGGGCGTGGGGAAATCTTGAAGAGCATCAAGCCTGAGCAAATTATTACTGACAAGGCTGGCGCGCTCACCGTGCAGGACATTTTGAGCGAACTCGAAAAACCCGGCCGCGATCCCCGGCCAGATTTCAAAGTTGCGCGGTTTAACGACGGCGTGGAAGACATGAAAGATTTGCAGCCCGGCATGGTGCTAGAAGGCACAGTGAGCAACGTTGCCGCCTTCGGCGCTTTCGTGGACATTGGCGTGCACCAAGACGGCCTGATCCATGTGAGCCAACTCGCGCATAAATTCGTCACCGATGCCCGCGAAATCGTCAAAGCGGGGCAGGTGGTGCGCGTGAAGGTGATGGAAGTGGATGTGGCGAGGAAGCGGATTGGCCTGTCCATGAAGCTCGATGCTGCGCCGGTGCAGCGCTCGGGCAACGGCCAAGATCGTAACTCGCGAGATGGACGTGATGGCCGTTATTCTGGCGATTCGAGAGGCGCAGCGAATGCTTATCGGCCTCGGCAAGAAGAGGTGCGCAATTCTTCGATGGCGGATAAGTTGGCAGCGCTTAGGCGCTGAACGTGCCGGGATGCGGGTGTTGCAGTCTGTTGCTGCGACACAATGGTATTCGCCATGCGACCTCAGCGCATTGCCGCCTTCACCTCTGCCCCCAGATCAATCACGCTCATAGCGTAGTAGCTGCTCCAGTTGTAGCGGGTGATGACGTAGAAGTTTTCTGTGCCGGCAACGTAGTGCTGGGCGTTGGCGGGGGAGGCCGCGGGGTCGCCGTTTTGCAGTTCGATCAGGGCGAGCGGGCCGGTGTGGCTGAGGGCTGCGCCCGTCAGGACTGCGCCTTTGGCTTGGAAGCTCTCGGGGCTGAAGGTGGGCAAGATGTCGGGGGCGAGCAGGGCTTCTTTGTCGAGTTTTGCGGTATCGAAGCTCACCGGGTAGTGCGTGGGCTGACCCGTTTTCCAGCCGAAAGATTTGAAGTAATTGGCGACCGAGCCTATCGCGTCCACGGGGCTGTTAAACAGATCGACCTTGCCATCGCCATCAAAATCGATCGCGTATTTGATCCAACTGCTGGGCATGAATTGGCCCAGGCCCATCGCGCCGGCGTAGCTGCCGCGCAGCTGCAATGGGTCAATGCCGGTGCGGTTTTTGAGTGACAGGAATTGCTCCAGCTCATCGCGGAAGAAGGCGCTGCGGTCGCGTTTGGGTGTTTTGGGAAAGTCAAAAGCCAGGGTGGCTAGGGCATCCATCACGCGAAAATTGCCCATGTCGCGGCCATAGATGGTCTCAACCCCGATGATGCCGACGATGATCTCAGCGGGCACGCGAATTCGGCTTCGGCTTTTTCTAAAGCGGCGGCATGCTCGCGCCAAAATTTCACGCCCGCTTGAATGCGCACCGGGTCAATGAAGCGGCTGCGGTAAACGCGCCAGTTTTCCAGACCACGCCGGTGCTGGAGGACTGCATGGGGCGCATAAGGCGCTGCACCGTGGGGATGAACTGCGACTGCGCCAGCGCTTGGCGCACCCATTCACGATCCAAATTGCGGCGCTCGGCCACATCATCGGCAAAGCGCATCACCTCCTCGCGGCTGGCATACGCTATGCCTTGGGATGCCGCTTGGGCGAGGGGGGCTTTGGAGGCTGCTTTTTTGATGCTTTTTGAGCACTAGCCGGCATAGAATGTGCGCAGAGTGCTATCAAAAATAGTAATGAAGGAGGAGCTACGAAACTTGTTCACGATACAGAGTGGCTGCGGCAGGCGCTTGAAAGCTGGGAAATCTTGCGCCCAGTGTAGCCAAATTACTGCGCTGTGCGCTGTGTGGCTGGTAGCGCAAGGCCTCCAGTTGCAGCAGCCAATCGTGCAGGGCGCGTGCAGAGTCGCCAAACTTCTCGATTGCCCGCAGTGCCAGGGTGCGCGGCGGTGTGGAGGCTTCTGAATTCAAGCCCGCTTTGGCCAAAGCCTTGCGTGCTCGCCCGAGCTGCCGCAGCCACGGGTCTTGATGGTGGCGCTCCCAAAGCGTGAAGGCTGCGCCGAGCAA
Organism: Allobrachymonas sp.; assembly: GCA_012036375.1. Taxonomy (GTDB): domain Bacteria; phylum Pseudomonadota; class Gammaproteobacteria; order Burkholderiales; family Burkholderiaceae_C; genus JANMDU01. The sequence goes on from JAAUOI010000372.1 coordinate 2,825, forward strand.
GCCCACGAGTGTGACGATGCCGGCCAGTACTTTGCCTAAATCTTCCCAGCTTGGGTTACTAAAGCCCAAGTTTTTCAGCAAATCGAGTTGCTTGGCCTGTGAGTAATTGAGCACCCATTGATTCCAGCGGTTGTTGATCGCCTCCCAAGTGGCGCGAAGCTGTACGGCCAAGCCTTCGGGCATCACCACGCCCAACGCCGCGCCCACGGCACCTTGCGGTATAGCCAAGCGCTCAAACGCACCCACGCGCCCCGGCATGACC
>JAAUOI010000373.1 GCA_012036375.1 Allobrachymonas sp.
CCCCAACCTGAGCCAAACTCTTGCGTCAATTGCTGAGCCAGCTGCTCAAAATTTCCTGCCCGTAAGCGGCACGCTGCCCCCGTAAGGTTTCGCTTTGTATTCTGTGACCGATTTCCCAATGCAGCACAGTCAACTCTGTATTCACCGCAGCAATTGCGCGGCGGCGTGCCTGCTCAATCAAGTGCCGGAGGTCTACAAAGACTTGCGAATTTTGAAGATCGGATGACATGATAGTATTACTGTATAAAAAACATATTTTATACAGCAAAGACGCTAAATTGGATGATCAATACGTCTCCAAATGCAAGCGCCCTTCCTTTTGCATCGAGCTACCTACTGCATCCCAATTCAAGCCCGCTTGCTTGGCAATATCTTGCAGCGCAAGAATCACGCCTTCTTCCATCGCTTTCAGGCCGCAGACGTAGAAGTAAGCATTTGGATCACTCAGCAATTTCGCAAGCGATGCCGCCTGCTCGCGCATCGCATCTTGCACATATTTTTTCGGCTGATCGGGCGTGCGCGAGAAGGCGAAATGGGTCTCGATGAAATCTTTGGGCAGCTGCTGCAAGGGGCCGAAGTAGGGCAACTCTTCTTTGGAGCGAGCGCCGAAGAAAAGCATGAGCTTGCCGCCTTCAAATTTGCCGCTGGCTCGCAAGCGGCGACGCCATTCCGTCATGCCGCGCATGGGGGCTGAACCTGTTCCAGTGCAGATCATCACGATGGAGCTTTTGGGGTGATTGGGCATCAAGAAGCTGCTGCCAAATGGGCCAATGACTTGCACCGTGTCGCCCACCTTCAGATCGCACATGTAATTGCTGCCCACGCCGCGCACGGGCTTGCCGTTGTAGTCTTCCAAGACGCGCTTGATCGTGAGTGAGAGATTGTTGTAACCTGCACGCTCGCCATTGCGTGGGCTGGCAATCGAGTATTGGCGGGCGTGGTGCGGGCGGCCAGCGCCATCCAAGCCGGGCGGCACAATGCCAATGCTTTGGCCTTCGAGCACGGGAAAAGGCAGGCTGCCGAAATCTAAGACGATGTGATGCGTGTCGTAATCTGAGCCAGCAGTTTTGCCCACTTCGGTGACGCGCACATTGCCAGTGACTGTGGCGAGAACAGTTTTCTCAGCCGCTTTTGGGCCGTAGAGGTTCGTGTAAACATGCGCGGCAGACCACGGCGGCAGCGTGGCGCCATATTTGGGCATCACATCGGCATGGCTAGATGCTACTGAATTCATAGCACCTTGCGCAGATTCTGTAACGGCTACTGCCGTATTCTGATCTAAAACGATGCTACCAGACGCATCCACGCCCATCTCAGCCAATTGCGCCTCAGATAGCTCAGCGGGCAAATCATCCCAAGTCAATTGCTCGGCGGGAGAATAGGCTTTAACTTTCGGCATCATGCGCCAGTTGTCAATCGAGCCGGTGGGGCAAGGCGAAATACAAGCCATGCACAAGTTGCACTTGTCTGCATCGACCACGTAATTACGATCATCATGCGTGATCGCACCCACAGGGCAAGTCGCCTCGCAGGTGTTGCAACGAATGCAAATCACCGGGTCGATCAGGTGTTGCTTGATGAGGGTGATGTCATTAGCGCCCATTTGAGTCTCCTAAATACACTGTCTATTTAACGCGAAAAGCGCGAAAAGAAAGAAGAAAAACGCGAAAAATCTTCTATGACTTTTTCGCGCTTTTCGCGATCTTTTCGCGCTTTTCGCGTTACCTAAACTCATACGTTTTTCACCACCCACTTGCCAGCCACTTCGACCAGCTCACGGTTGCAATTGAACTCTTGCACCTCAGCCTCATGCCCCGGCAGCACGCAAACCACAGTCTCGCCCGCAGCTCGCAGGCTGGCAATTGCCTCCCTCAATGCAGCGCTCTCGCCCCACGGGGCGCGGATGGCGGTGTGCAGGGTTTGCTGCGGCGCGGCGGCCACCAGATCTTTGATGTCTAAGCTAAAGCCCACCGCCGGCCGGTTGCGGCCAAACACAGCGCCCACTTCGTCGTAGCGCCCGCCGCGAGCCACGGCATCGCTGGCACCAGGGGCATACACCGCAAAGCGTACGCCGGTGTAATACGCATAGCCCCGCGCCTCCGACAAATCAAAACTCAGCTTCACGCTGGGCTGCGCAGCCTTGACATGATCTGCCAACCACTTCAAATTTAATAGCACTCCGCGCAGATTTTTCGCCGGCTGGAGGCTGTTTTCGGCCTCAATTAACACATTTTCATCGCCATACAGCTTGGTGAGCTGCACCAGCGCTTCGCGTTGCGTGGCAGGCATGCTGGCCGTCAGCTCCGACAGAGTGGCCACATCTTTCGCCGCCAGCGCCGCATGAATCTGCCCGAGCTGCTCGGCAAACACCGGCGCACCAGCCAGCAGGCTGCGCACAATCTGCGCATCCGCCAAATCCAGCGTCAAATCCTTCAAACCGGCGCGATGCAAGCAGTCAATCGCCAGCAACATCACTTCCAAATCCGCCTCGCGCCCCGCATGCCCATAGATTTCTGCGCCAAACTGCAGCGGCTCGCGGGTGGCATGCGGTTTAGCAGGCGCAGTGTGCAGCGCCGGGCCGCAGTAGCACAGGCGAGCCACGCCTTGGCGATTGAGCAAATGTGCATCAATTCTTGCGACTTGCGGCGTGGAATCGGCTCGCACGCCCATGGTGCGGCCAGAGAGTTGATCGACCAGCTTAAAAGTCTGCAAATCCAGCGCTTGGCCCGTGCCCGTGAGCAGCGATTCAAGGTATTCCAAGAGCGGCGGCATGACCAGTTCATAGCCATAACCCCGCGCCGCATCGAGCAAGCTGCGGCGCAATTCTTCGATGTGGCGCGCCTCGGAGGGCAAGACATCGGCAATGTGATCGGGAAGCACCCAGGCGGACATTTTTTGTGAGAGTCGGGTTAAAAATGAATTTTACTCGGCTCGATGGTCAGTTTTTCCTTTGCTTTGCGGCTTGTATTGCACGGTTGCTTGGTTTGCACTCATTGGCCTGGGTGCGCCCTGTGCGCAGGGTCTCATGCAGGTTGCGCGGGAGTTACGCGGCACCTGCCGCGATGTTGACGAATGAA
>JAAUOI010000374.1 GCA_012036375.1 Allobrachymonas sp.
TGCCAAACGTGACCTTTTCTTGTGCAAAAGCGCTGAGTGCAGGCAAAAATGCTGCACCGAGTGCTATGGATTTGAGAGTGTACGAGAGGCTGAGACGACGGTTCATAAAATAATCTCCGTGGGTAAAAGAAGGTTGAAAACCAAGTTGCAATGCTTGCATGATTCATGCCAATTAACGCCTAGGGTTAATCTGGATTTTGCAGGCGCGTCGCGTAGCTATTCAAGCAGGCATTGTTTTCGGCTTGTAACTGCAATAGTTGCTCACCGCGCATTTAAAACACAGCGGCTTACGCGCCATGCACACATAGCGGCCATGCAAGATCAGCCAATGGTGCGAGTCCACGGCGTATTCAGTTGGGACGCGCTTTTCAAGCTTCAGCTCCACTTGCAGCGGATTCTTACCCGGCGCCAAACCCGTGCGATTGCTCACGCGAAAGATGTGTGTATCGAACTGCCATCGTAGGCTGCCCAAAAGCCACATTGAGCACCACATTGGCTGTCTTGCGGCCTACGCCGGGCAGGGCTTCGAGTGCCTCCCGCGTGCGCGGCACTTGTGCTGAGTGCTGCTCCACCAAAATGCGGCAAGTCTCCATCAAATGCTTGGCTTTGCTGCGGAAGAGGCCTATGGTTTTGACGTAATTTTCCAAGCCGTTCAAGCCGAGATCAAGAATGGCCTGCGGCGTGTTCGCCACGGGAAACAGCTTGCGCGTTGCTTTGTTCACGCCCACATCGGTGGCTTGCGCGGAGAGCAAGACGGCGGCGAGCAGCTCAAACACGCTGGTGTATTCCAGCTCCGTATTGGGCTGCGGATTGGCCGCCTTGAGCGTGGCGAAAAAGGGTTCGATTTGGTCTTTTTTCATGGCGTGTCATGCTGATTTCGTAGGCAAGGTTTTGATTGCCAATTCAATCGCTTGCTGCATCGTTTCTAAAGGCATGCTGGGTGCGCCCGCAAACGCTTGCGCAGGCAAATACGGCACGTGAATAAAGCCTGCTGGAATATTGCGCGTTGTTGCTTTGGCTTGCAGCGCATGCATGAGAAAAAAGAACACATGGTTGCACACAAACTGCCCTGCGCTGCTGGAGATTTCTGCGGGAATGCCATGCTGGCTCAATGCATCGCGCATTGCATGAATGGGCAATCTGCTGAAATAGGCCGCTGGCGCGGTTTTGAGAATCGGCTGGCCGCTGCGTAGGATGCCCGCGTTATCCGCCAGCGCCGCTTCATCCCAATTGATCGCGATGCGCTCGATGCTAATCGCGCTGCGGCCGCCGGCTTGGCCCAGGCACAGAATAGCTTGTGGATCGTATTCCTTGAGCAAGGTTTTGAGCACCCGCACCGAGCGGCCATATTCGCAAGGCAAAACATGCCCGGCCACGCGCCAAGCGCCGACTTGCTGGCCATGCACAGCCGTGGCGATGTGCTCACTCGGATTGAGGTGTTGGCCGCTGGGATCATCGCCAAATGCCTCAAAACCAGTGATCAAAAGCGTGGTTGTCGATTTCCGTGAATTTTGCACACGGGTATGGAGAGCTGATTCAAGACGCATGTCCTCCATTGAATCACACTTGCGTTATCTCAGGACAGGTTTGCGGTGCTTGCTCCAAAAAAGTGAGTGCACGAGCCGGGAACTGAGTTCAATCTTAAGGAGATGACGATGACTGCTGTGATTTCTCGCCCCTTGTTTGCTTCTTCTCGCGCTGCTGGTGTCGAAGCCAGTCTGGATCCTTTGGAGCTGGGCTTTGCATCAGGCTTGGCTTTGCTCTCGCGCTTTCGCACGCTCATGCAAGAAGACGCGCAGACTGTGGACACGCAACGCATGCTCAACGACAGCCGCTACGCTTTTGAGCAACTCGCCTTGGCGCACACCAGCACCTATACCGAGCTTCGCTTATGTGTATTGAAAGTGTTTGCGCTGTATCAGCAGTAAATCTCTGCCAAGTTACCTCATTCAAGGTGTACGATAGTGCTCAACTTTTGAGGAGCACACACCATGAAATGGGAAGGCAATCGCCAATCAGACAATGTGGAAGATCGTCGCGGCCAAGCGGGCGGTGGCGGAGGGGGCTTTCGTATGGGTGGCGGCAAAGGCATGGGCATCGGCACCATCGTCATCGCCCTCGTTGCCGCCTGGATTTTCGGCATCAACCCTATGACCGTGCTCGGCATCTTGGGTGGCGGTGGCGGGATGACTGCGCCGCAAGTCAGTCAAGCGCCCGCGCGGCGGCCACCCAAAGACGACGCCATGGCCGGCATGGTGGCCACGGTGCTGGCTGACACGGAAGATGTGTGGGGCGAGATTTTCAAGCAAGCTGGCGCGCAGTATCCCAACCCGAAGCTCGAACTCTTTCGCGGCCAAACGCGCACTGCCTGCGGCGCTGGCCAAGCCGCCATGGGCCCGTTTTACTGCCCGGCTGATAGCAAGGTCTACATCGACCTGAGCTTTTACGAAACCATGCGCAGCAAGCTCGGCGCACCAGGCGACTTTGCGCAAGCCTATGTGATTGCGCATGAGGTGGGCCATCATGTGCAAAACGTGCTTGGCACCAGCCGCAAGGTCGATGCAATGCGCGGCAAAATTTCTGAGCGCGAGCAAAACCAGCTCTCCGTGCGCCTTGAATTGCAGGCCGATTGCTACGCCGGTGTGTGGGCGCACCTCACCGAGAAAAAATACAAAGCGCAAGGCAAGCCTTGGCTAGAAAAAGGCGACATTGAAGAAGCCATGAACGCCGCCCAACAAATCGGCGACGATGCCCTGCAACGCAAGAGCCAAGGCCAAGTCATCCCCGACAGCTTCACCCACGGCACCAGCCAGCAACGCATGCGCTGGTTTTCACAAGGCTTGCAAACGGGAAGTGTGAAAAGCTGCGACACGTTTAGCGCGAAGCAGTTGTGAGGCCAATTTTTGAGCGTTTTAGGCAGTTCGCCGGCATGAAATATGCGTAGAGTGCTATCTAATTGATAGTAATTTGAGGTACTATTGCGGCGGCGATCAATGGGGTGAATAATCCGTTGCAGATCTTCTTCGCTTCGGTCAAACGCCGACAGAGCACCCGGCGCGAT
>JAAUOI010000375.1 GCA_012036375.1 Allobrachymonas sp.
GCGTTTTTTACCAATGTGGTGCGGCGCAAGGCCATGGGCGCTTGGCTAGAGCGCGTGGTTTTTTCTTCGCGTGGAGAGCTGCCGTTTCGCACTTTGGATTACCGCACGCGGCAGATTCATTTGACTGAGAACAACTTCAATCCCGCGCTGCAAGCCAGTTGCTCAATCCCTTTTGTGCTGCGGGCTGTGCACGATATTCCCGGCGCTCCGCGTGGTGCATACTGGGATGGCGGCATCACGGACTATCATTTGCATTTGGATTATGCGACTGACGATGGCATCGTGCTCTATCCGCATTTTCAGAAAGCTGTAGTGCCAGGTTGGCTCGATAAGTCGCTCAAATGGCGGCATGGTTCGAGCGCGTTTTTAGATCGCATGATCGTGCTCGCGCCAGATCCTGAGTGGGTCAAGAAGCTGCCACGCGGCAAGCTGCCTGATCGCAATGATTTTGCGCACCACGGCACGAACCTTGCCGCTCGTGTGGCGCAATGGCAGGGCGCGACCAGTGCGGCGCAGCAGCTCTCGGATGAGTTTGCGGCCTGGCTTCAGAAGCCCGATTTGTCAAAAGTGCATGCGCTTTGATTTGATAACCTACAGCATGAGCGGCATTCATCTGTTTATCACCACCCCTTCAGTGCTGGGCATCATCATGCTCGATACGCAGTTCCCAAGGCCGCCGGGCGATGTGGGGCATGCGGATACGTTTGGCGTGAGCACACATTTGGATATTTTCAAAGGCGTGTGGCCGGCCAAAGTAGTGGCTTCGGCGGCGAGCATGCGACAAGAGCGATTGACGGCTGGTTTTCAAGGCATGGTGCGCGCTATGCAGCAGCGCGGCGTGAAAGCAGTAACGACGAGCTGCGGGTTTTTGGTGTTGCTTCAAAAAGAGCTGCAATCCGTAGTGAAGATTCCGGTGGTTACTTCCAGCTTGCTGCAATTGCCCGCGCTGCTGCGGCAAGAAGCGCAGGTGGGCGTGCTCACCATCAGCGCCAAGAGTTTGGGCATCGAGCACCTGCGAGCAGCGGGCGTTCCCAAAGAGCGATTGAAGGATGTGGTCATCCAAGGCATGCCGCCGCAGGGTGAGTTCGTCAGCAAGATTTTGGGCAATCAGCCCACGCTGGATCTGGCGCTGGCGCAAAGCGAAGCGGTGAGTGCGGCGCTGGCTTTGAAAGCGCGCGCGCCAGCTTTGAAATCGCTGGTGCTTGAATGCACGAATTTGCCGCCGTATCAAGCGGCCATTGAGCAGGCCACGGGCTGGAAAATTTATAGCCTAGTGACTGATCCGCGCTTGCGCCAAGTCATTGATGCGACTCGTCAAGCGGCTGCGCCCGTGACGAGCACAGACAATTCATCATTAGCAAAATCTTCAGGAGAAACTTCCCATGAGCAAAGACTTTGACATCGTGATCCATGGTGCCACCGGCTTCACAGGCCGCTTGGTGGCCGAATACATGATGAAGCGCTATCCCAACAGCGGCAATCCCGAGGGCATTCGCTGGGCGATGGGCGGGCGCAGCGCTGAGAAGCTCGCTGCTGTGCGCGATGAAATTGGTGCGCCGAAAGATACGCCTCTGGTGGTGACGGATACTGCCAATGCGCAGAGCCTGCAAGCGCTGATGGACAGCACCCGTCTCGTGCTGACTACGGTAGGCCCGTACCAACTCTACGGCAATGAAATGGTCGCAGCCTGCGCCAATAGCGGCGTGGATTATGTGGATCTGTGCGGCGAGCCAGCTTGGATGCGCTTGATGATTGAGGCGCACGAAGCCCAGGCGAAAGCAAGCGGCGCTCGCATCGTGTTTTCTTGCGGCTTTGATTCAGTGCCCTTTGATATGGGCGTGTTCATGCTGCAAGGGCAGTTCAAGCAAAAGTTTGGCACAGCCGCTTCGCGCGTGCGCGGCCGCGTGCGCAAGATGAAAGGCACATTTTCTGGCGGCACAGCAGCGAGTTTGAAGGCCACCATGGCCGCAGCGGCTACCGATCCGCGCGTCTTAGATTGGCTGCGCAGCCCATTCTCGCTCACGCCCGGTTTTGAAGGGCCTAAGCAACCGAGCGGTAACAAGCCGATGGTGGATGAGGCGCTCGGTGCGGATATGTGGGTCGCGCCCTTCATCATGGCCGCGATCAATACCAAGAACGTGCACCGATCCAACTTCTTGATGGGGCACACCTACGGCACCGATTTCGTGTACGACGAAATGCTCATCACTGGCGCTGGCGACAAAGGCCAAGCGATTGCGCAGCATGTGGCCGCAGACAAATCCTTGGGCGGCGAAGGCGGCCCCAAGCCCGGCGAAGGGCCAAGCTTTGAGGAACGTGAAAGCGGCCTCTATGACGTGCTCTTCTTGGGCGAAGACGCGAAAGGCAATAAGATAAGCGTCAGCGTCAAAGGCGACCGAGATCCAGGCTACGGCTCCACCAGCAAAATGATCGCCGAATGCGCTGTTTGTCTGCTCAAAGAATCGAAGGAAACCACAGGCGGTATTTGGACGCCAGCGCCAGTGCTCGGCCGCGATTTGATTAAGCGCTTGGCAGCCAATGCGGGGCTGACGTTTGCGGTGGAATAAATCGGGAAGTTGAAATAGCGCGATTGAATATCGCGCTACTTAGCGTACTGCACCAAAATCTCATCATTTTTAAGCATGCCCAGCTCACTGCGGGCGATGCCTTCAATCATTTCTAAACCCTCGCGCAAATCGCGTACTTCAGAGGCCAATTGTTCGTTGGCCAACTGAGCAGCTTTATTATTCGCACTCAACTCTTGCAGTTTGCCCTGCAATTGATTGACATGAAACACGCTCCCGCGCCCGAGCCACAGCTGCGCATGCAAGATCACCAGCAATGCAATCAGTAGGGCAGGGACGGCGCGTTGAGACATAGCATGACCATTATGCCTTGAAATTGCCTATTTTTAAAGCATTTCAAGGCTCTAGCCGGCATGGAATGTGCGCGGAGTGCTATGGAAAGCGTAGTAACTGCGGGGCTTGCATCCGCAGTTGGTAGCGGAGGCTATCCCCCCCCCGATGCAGTTCAGCGGAGGTTGTAAAACGCCGCACGCCC
>JAAUOI010000376.1 GCA_012036375.1 Allobrachymonas sp.
ACAATTTTCCTCGAATCAATAAACCGCCTCGCGGCGATTTTTTGTTCCTTTAGATTTCGATTTCTACACGGCGCGAAAACAATCGAGCACGTGAAATTCTCGCTCTCGCGCAAAATTATTTTCGGCGTTTGAATTTAACTAATTTTCGAAAGCGATTGCGCAAACCCCAATCCACATAAAAACTTCTGCCCTATGGCTTTTGCGGTATCAATCAAATCTTCCGCTTCACCAATTACCCGCCAATATCCTGAGCCGATGGCTTTAACTCTCGTTGGCCATCGAGCGGCATCATCTTCAATCTTTTGCACAATATTCGGTACTTGCTTTGATATTGATCCGCGTTTGTCATCCCGAATCTGGCGCCCTGTCCAATCGACTAACTCCAAATAATCCTTTACCTTGATATTCAATATCAACGGCTTGATGCTGCCGTGAATCGGCATCATGGTCGCCGCTAAGCGTTTTGGATTATCACGCACTTGTTTAATGCGTTCTTTCACACTCGTGTTGTGAGAGTGATCAAGCCGATTGGTCGTGCCCGCACGAATTGGGTTTAAATCCACATACGCCATCGCGGCGAGTAATCCTTTTTCATCTTTGATCACTTGTGACTTGAAGCGACCTTCCCAAAACCGACCTTTGCAAATATCTTCCGCATTCGCGCGCTTGGCAATATGTTCGGCCAAGCACTTCATGAGCCACGATACGTCGCCCAATCGTTGGCGTGTAATTTCGAGTCGGGCTGCATCCGCGAGCAAATTATTTTTCTTTGCATCAAACGCAGCCTCGGTGGCTTCGCGCGGCGGATACAAACGAACCCAGCGCGTTGCCACTTCATCATCCGACCATGTTTTAGTTGCAGCAGGGTCAAATTCCAGAACTAAATGCAGGTGATTACTCATCACCGCGTATGCATGAATTGCCACCGCAAAACACGAAACCCATCAAAGCGATCCGCTCTTCGACCCAAAGCTTGCGATGTTCGAATGACTCCCCCGTATAGTCGTCAACCCCACACAACCAAGCACGCCGCACACAACGCTGCACGCAATGGTACAAGCCTGCAGCGTTGGGGTGAATGAGTTGGGAGCGCGCGGTTGTCATGCGGCTATTGTCCAACAACGCAATCGATCCGCATGTAAGAATTCCCCTATTCGCTTGTACGAAAATCGCTATATTGTGCGTGTCCCAGTTCTTATTTTGGATTGTCGAGGAATGCTTTTGATACTGCCCCGCCCCAACGTCCCAACTGGAAATTTCTCACGTTGCGAAAGAAGTCTAGGACACCCACGAAAGAAGTCTAGGACACCCACCAATAAGCAATTGTCGTACAACCCAATAAGCAAATTTCTTACAAGATTTTTAGATCGTCAAATCTAACGCAAAGCCGGTACGGCATTCTGATCAAACCGGTACGCCGTGAAATGCAAATCAAATTGGAATCCGTGCGAACAGTGCACGGATTCCAATCCATCTATATCATCGACGTGCCAACTGGATTGGTGAGCACGTAGGCTGGGTTGAGCGCAGCGATACCCAGCATGTGCAAGGTTCGAAGCGCAATTCGCCATATAACTTCGACGGTGTTTAATGCGCATCATCATTGTCCTGATGACGCTTTTGACGCCGTGCTCAATCGCATCACCGACAAACACAGCAACACGATTGACATCTCCCGTATCGGTGGTGCGATCTCGCGCATCGCCACCACCAGTGGCGAAGGCCTTGGAGTTGACAGCCGGTATGCCGCCACCGCGATGGTGGGCGCGGTCAAGGATAGGCTGGGTCGCACTTGGTCGTATGCGTACGATGGTGGCAGTCGGCTAACCCAAATCACCTATCCCCGATTCGAGCAACGAGCATTACACCTATGATGCCAGTGGCCGCATGACCGAGGTGTGGAATCGGCGTAATCAGCGCATGGTGTTGAATGTGTACGATGCCAATAATCGGATCGCGCATCAAACCTTGGCCGATGGCTCGACCTTTCAAGCGAGCTATATCACCGATGTGCCGACTGGCTTGGTGAGCGAGGTGACGATCACTGAACCCGGTGGGCATCAACGCCGTGTGCGTTTTGGGCAATCGGGCTATCCGTCGGAACACACTACAGGGCTCAATACCGCACTCGCGCGCACCACCACTTACACGCGCGATAGCATCGGTAACTTACTCGAACTGGTTGATCCGCTGAATCGCAAATTGCGTCTCACCTACGATGCACAAAAACGGGTGACCAGCGCCACCATTCTCGCCGACACCCCGCAAGCCCTCACCACCAGTTACACCTACAATACTAATCACGATGTGGTGTCGATGACCGATCCACAAAATCGCACCACCACCCTCACCTATGATGCACGCCGCCGCGTCACCAAGGTCACGGATTATCGCAATCGCGAGGTGAACTACACTTGGGATAGCAATGACCGCGTGATTCAAATCACTGACCCACAAAATCGATCGATTCAATTGGCGTGGGATTTATTTGACTTGGTGCAAATCACCGATGCACAAGGAAAAATCTCGAAACGATTTGTTGATCATTTAGGCCGCGTGTTATCGACCCAAGATGCCAACGGCCATCGCAGTGCGATGACATACGATGTGAATGATCGAGTCAATCAAACCACCGACTCCAAAGGTGGGCTCACGCAAATGAGTTATGACGCGATGGGCAATCTCTTACAATTGATTGATGCCGACAATCGCGCCACCAGTTGGACTTATGACGCAACCGCAAAATCTCAACCCGTCTAGCTTTGAGCACGCGGAAAAACTAGGACACCCAAATTTTTTAAGCAAGTAGTCTAGGGTGCCTTCAGGGCTGCATAGGATTGTTTACCACGTTTACTAGATATTCGACGAATCCAAACGAGGTAAGCCCTAGGTAACGCCTTCGGCGTAACCTAGGCTACTCGCTACAACTTTAAACAATTCACATGATGGTAATATGCTGACGACACAAACATTGTCAGGTGAAATTTACTCCATGAAAAACAAACTGTTATTCGCGGCCCTTTTTTTCTTGTTTGCTCCCCATCTTCAAGCTCA
>JAAUOI010000069.1 GCA_012036375.1 Allobrachymonas sp.
TGAGCCTGAAACGCCGGTGACAACAGTGTAATTTTCCGCGCGGGACTATTGACTGATAGACCCTTGAGGTTGTGTTCTCGTGCATTGACGATTTGAATGCAGTTCTCATCGATTTTGAAGCCTTTTTAGCCTCTAGCCGTCGTATATTCTGCGCAGAGTGCTCATATTTTGATAGTAGATCAGATTTCTCTTGAACCATGTTGCCATTCAAGCCCAGTGCAGAATCGTATTCACGCAGCGCTTGCGCGGTGAACGATGTGGCATGGTGCTTCACATCCTCTGGCATGCCGCAAGCGACCACCAGGCCGCCCGCATCGCCGCCCTCGGGGCCGAGGTCAATCAACCAATCGCTCGCGCGGATCACATCCAAATTGTGCTCAATCACCACCCAGTGAATGCCCCACATCGAGCAGCTTGCGCAGCGCGCGCATGAGCTTAGAAATGTCTTCGAAATGCAAGCCAGTCGTTGGCTCGTCGAATAAAAACAGCGTGCCTTTGGTGGCCAAGCGTTGCTTAGATTTAGCCGCATCTCGCGCAGCTTCAGCCAAAAATCCCGCAAGCTTCAAGCGCTGCGATTCGCCGCCTGAGAGCGTAGGCACAGGCTGGCCGAGCTTCACATATTCCAAGCCCACATCAATGATCGGTTGAATGGCGCGGATCACATCGCGATCATTCGCAAACAGCTTGGCCGCTTCGCTCACGGTGAGCTCCAACACATCAAACGCGCTCAATGCTCGCCCGCCGCGCTCGATCTTGATTTCCAAAATCTCAGGCCAATAGCGCTTGCCATCGCAATCGGGGCAGCGCAAATACACATCGGAGAGGAACTGCATCTCCACGTGCTCAAAGCCCGAGCCGCCGCAGCTGGGGCAGCGGCCATCGCCACTGTTGAAACTGAATTTGCTCGCGGTGTAGCTGCGCTGCTTAGACGTTGGATGCGTCGCAAAAATTTCGCGCACGGCATCCCACGCGCCCACATAGCTTGCAGGGTTTGACCGTGCAGTTTTGCCAATCGGCGATTGATCAACGAAGACCACATCGCTCAATTGCTCTGCTCCCAGCAAGCGATCATGCGCACCGGGCGCCTCGGTCGCTTTGCCGAAATGCCGCATGAGCGCGGGCGCGAGCACGTCTTGAATCAGCGTGGATTTGCCTGAGCCAGATACGCCCGTAATGCAGACCAAGCGCTGCAAAGGCAGCTCGATGCTGACGTTTTTCAAATTATGCTGTGTCGCGCCTTCCAAAATCATGCGCGGCGTGTTGTCGCTCACGAGGCGCTTGAGGCCCATGCCGATTTGCTTGCGTGCGCCAAGGTATGCGCCGGTGAGCGTATCTGCATTGCGTAGATCGGCAGGCGTGCCATCAAACACCATTTCTCCGCCACGCTCGCCAGGGCCGGGGCCCATGTCGATCACGCGGTCTGCGGCCAACATCACCGCCGATCATGCTCCACCACCACGAGCGTATTGCCCGCATCGCGCAGGCGCAGCATGGCTTGCGTGATGCGATCCATATCGCGCGGATGCAGGCCGATGCTGGCTCGTCAAGCACAAAGAGCGTGTTCACCAGCGATGTGCGAGCGCCGTCGTCAAGTTAATCCGTTGCACCTCGCCGCCAGACAGCGTGCGGCTTTGGCGATCGAGCGTGAGATACCCGATCCCGACATCGCACAGGTATTTCAGCCGCGTGCAGATTTCTTCGAGCAGCATCTCCAGCGCTCGCGCATCGGCGCTCGCAGGATCGAGGCCAGAGTCTGCACGCACGGCATCAAAGAACGCTCGCAGCTTATCGAGCGGCATCAGCATCAAATCATGCAGACTCAAGCCGGGCAAAGCTTCCAATTGCTCGCGCGACCATTTCACACCTTGCGGCAAGAAACGCTTGGCAGGCAGCATCGCGGCATCGGCCTGCGCCTTTGTGCCCACGCGCCAGAGCAGCGCATCGCCTTGCAAACGCGCACCATTGCAAGTACCGCAGGTTGTGTAGCTACGGTATTTGGAGAGCAAGACGCGAATATGCATCTTGTAGGATTTCGTCTCAAGGTAAGCAAAGAAGCGCTTCACGCCGTACCACACCTTGCCCCACTGGCCTTCTTTGTAGATTGGGTTGCCATGAATCACCCAATACCTTTGCTCTTCAGTGAGCTTATTCCAAGCGGTATCGCGCGGGATGCCAGCAACCTCGGCGTGGCGCATCAAATCATCTTGGCATTCCGCCCAAGCGGGTGTTTGAAATACTTTGACTGCACCCGAACGCAGCGTGAGCCGGCCATCGGGCATCACCAAACCATAATCCACGCCAATCACGCGGCCAAAGCCTTTGCAGCTGGGGCATGCGCCATGCGGTGAGTTAAACGAGAAGAGGCTGGGCGTGGGCTGGGTGTAACGGATATCGCTTTCGGGGCAATGCAGGCCGTAGAGAATTTCCAAATCTCCTGAAATTCTTCTTCACCCGCATACACGCTCATGCGCCCGCTACCGCGCTTGAGTGCTAACTCAATCGCCTCCATCACGCGCACTTTCTCTGCGCTCTCAATCTTGAAGCGATCCGCCACCACATCCAGCATCTTGCGCGAGCCCGATGGCGTGGCCACCTCGCGCTCCGCTTGCACGCGCGTGAAGCCGCTCGCTGAGAGCCACTGCTCGACTTCTTGCGCTGTGGTGTTGCTTGGCAGCTCAACAGGGAAAGTCACGACGAGGCGTGGATTATTGAGTTTCGCCTTTTCCAAAATCTGCGCATATATCGTCTCGCCGCTATCGTGTCTGACAGGCTGCGCCGTTTCACGATCATACAAATTCGCCAGCCGCGCAAAGAGCAATTTGAGGTGATCATTCAACTCTGTCATCGTGCCCACGGTGGAGCGAGACGAGCGCACAGGATTGGTCTGGTCAATCGCAATCGCCGCCGGCACACCTTCGACCTTATCGACCTGCGGTTTGTCCATGCGATCCATGAACTGGCGGGCATAGGCGGAAAAAGTTTCGACATATCGGCGCTGGCCTTCGGCAAACAGCGTGTCAAACACAAGACTAGATTTGCCCGAACCACTCGGGCCGGTGACGACGGTCAACTCGCCCGTTTTGAAATCAACATTGAGATTTTTTAAATTATGTTGCCGCGCACCTGTGATGCGGATGCTGCCCTGGGTCATGAGCTGTCTTTCTTCGCTTTGCTTGGCTAACGGGGGATGCCGCAGCCAAGCCCAAATATTGTAGGGATTTCATGCCTCTTCATCCGGCCAAAGGTCTTTGACGTAATTCATCGTACAAGCTACGATCAAACCCATGAATTACCTCAATCAGAGCTTAGCCAATGGCATTCGAAAGGTCGGTTTTCGCAAATGGTATGAGCGCGAATTGCTCTCTGGGCATGCGCACATGGTGCTGGCATTTTTGTGCATCATCGGCATGATGGCGGCATTTGAGGCTTTCCGGGGTGGCACACTGGCTGACAAGCTCTTTGATGCAAGCTGCGATTTTGATCTGCGGCGGCGTGGGCTTATGGGCTTTGCGGCGCTATTTGGCGCTCTTGATGAATGCAGAAAACATTGCCAACCAAGCCAATTGCCCGAATTGCGCAGCTTATGGTTTGTTCACACTCTTATCGGAAGACTCAGCCGGGCAACGCACCCATGTTCGCTGCCGCAAATGCAGCCATGAATGGACGATAGAGGCTTAACACCGCTTCAAGCTATGACATCGGCTTGCCGAAAATATAGCCGTGCAACTGGGCGTATTTTTTGTCGCCCGCAGCTTTACGAATTTCTGGCGCAAGCTTTTGTAATTTTTCTAGCGAATCAACGCCCGTCAGTGCCATGTTCAGGCTAAAGCCTTTGAAGCCTAAGTCCGCGCAAAATGTGATGGCTGCGTTCAAGGCTACTGTGAAATCTACGCCGCTTACTGCTTCGGCAGTTTGAGCGGCAGGAGCAGCGGTGGAGATAGTCTGCGCAGTTGTCACTTTCGCCACATCGGCTGCTGGCTCAGAGGCAACCGCATCCATCTCGATCAAGCCCATTTCTGCAAGCACCTCCAAATCTTTGGCTGTAACGCCGACAGCAGCCGTGACTTTCAATACCTCGGCTTGGCTTCGCTTGCCATCCACCAAAATCAAGGCAGATCGTTGCTGCGGCGTCAAACTCAACGAGCGATCTTTCATTACCTGCACACCTAATTCTGTTTTTCTCATTGCCATGATTGAACTCCGATACAACAACTGACTTCAATCTTACTACCTTCCCGGACACAAACTCATAGGTACAAAAAAGGGGATTCCCTCGACGATGAAAAAAGCCCGATACCTAGAAGGTACCGGGCTTCTGTGATTTCTACAGATCCTGTGAAGACCTTAGAAATCTAAGCTTCTCAGTGCATCAAGCAGCTTTCAGGTTTGGATAGCGCACATGCTCAATGAGCTGCTGGACTTTTGCGTTAGGCGCAGGCGTTACTAAGCTGATCAATATGATCAACGCAAAACCTACAGGCACACCAAATAAACCAGCCGAAATTGGAGAGATGCCCCACCAGAGTTCGATGGGAGAGGTCACGCCAAACACACCGCGCAACCAAGGCTGTGTGGTCACCATGTAGTAGAAGGTAACACCCAAACCACCCAACATACCCACACACGCACCAATACTGGAAGCACGCTTCCAGAAGATGCCCAGCACGAGCGCAGGGAAGAATGCAGCCGCAGCAAAAGAGAACGCTGCAGAAACCAAGAACAAGATGTCAGCCGGCTTTTGAGCAGCCACATAAGCAGCAGCCAAAGCCACGACCAACAGCAGAATCTTAGACAAGGTCACACGGCGAGCCGTCGAAGCGTTGGGATCAATCGTCTTGTAATACACGTCGTGAGACAGTGCGTTAGCAATCGTCAGCAGCAGGCCGTCTGCAGTTGACAGAGCTGCAGCCAAGCCACCAGCGGCCACCATGCCAGAAATCACGTAAGGCAGGCCACCGATTTCTGCAGTTGCCAGCACGATGATGTCACCGCCAATACGCATTTCCGCCAACTGAACGATGCCGTCTTTGTTGATGTCCACCAAGGACAACAAACTCGGATCAACCTTCGTCCAAGAGGCTACCCAGGCAGGTAATTTGTCAAACGGTAAGCCAACCAAGCCATTAAATACTTCATACTTGACCAACACAGCCAATGCCGGGGCTGTGAAATACAACAAGAAAATGAAGAACAAAGACCAAAACACCGATTCGCGCGCCTCTTTCACAGAGGGTGTTGTGTAGTACCGCATCAGGATGTGCGGCAAAGCAGCTGTACCGACCATCAAGCAAAAGATCAGTGCTAAGAAGTTACGACGCGATGTGTCATACGTCGCTTTTGCTTTATCGTCACCATTAGGGTCTCCAGCAAACTGGTTAGCATGACGAGGCATGCCAGCCAAAGGCGCAGTGCGAGCATTATTGGCCGCCTGAGCTGCGGTCCATACCTTCTTGGCATCAGCCTCATTTTTGGGCAATGCAGCCAAGGCTTTCTCTGCTGTAGCGATCTCTGCCGCTGCGGCATTGGAGGCCGTCAGTTCAGCCACTTTCTTCTCGGCTGCAGCTTTGTCAGCCGCCATAGCAGCTGGCACATCTTTGAGCTTAGCCCCAAGGTCGTCTGCACGCTGCTTGTAGATAGCACGGACTTCCTTTTCTTTCGGATCATCAATCAGCTGCTTTTCTTTAGCAGTGACTTTTTCGAGCTGGAAGCCATAGACCGCTTGCGGAAACGGAACACCTGTTTGCTTTACCGAGAGCCACACCACTGGAATCATGTATGCAATGATCAAGATAATGTATTGAGCCACCTGCGTCCATGTCACGGCACGCATGCCACCCAAAAACGAGCAGACCAAGATACCACCAAGGCCCAAGAAAATGCCTAGCTCAAAGTTCACGCCCGTCAAACGGGTGGTGATCAATCCTACGCCATAAATCTGAGCCACCACATAAGTGAAGGAGCACAAAATTGCTGCGAGCACACCAATTAAGCGCGCGACGTTGCCGCCGTAACGCTCGCCTAAGAAATCAGGAATAGTGAACTGGCCAAACTTGCGCATATACGGCGCAAGAAACAGAGCAACCAACACATAGCCGCCCGTCCAGCCCATAATGAATGCCAAGCCGCCATAGCCCGTGAGGTAGAGCGTACCAGCCATACCGATAAAGGAGGCAGCAGACATCCAGTCCGCGCCAGTAGCCATACCGTTATAGATGGCAGGCACACGGCGACCAGCGACATAGTATTCGTCTGCATCGCTGGTGCGGCTCATCACGCCGATGCCGGCGTACAGACCAATTGTGGCGAGCAAGAAAATGAAGCCGATCCAATCTCGCGGCAAGCCCATCTGCTCTAAAATTGCTAGCACCACCACGAAGGTCAAAAAGCCTCCGGTGTACCAAGCGTAGACTTTATTCAACTGCTTCTTAAAAGCGGCATTGGCTATAGCGCTCGCGCTACCGCCAGATGAAGGGGTCATTCCAGCCATTTTTTACTCCTCTTCGGCAACGCCGTGTTCTTGGTCTAGCTTATTCATATAACGCGCATAGAACCAAATGATGGCAACATACACCACGAGCGAACCTTGGGCACCCATCCAGAAACTGAATGGCCATCCAAAAAAGTTAAAGCTCAGATCGCGGGCAAAATAACTGACCAAAAAGGTCACCACGAACCAGATGCTCAGCAAAATTGCCGTCATCCGAAGGTTTTTAGACCAATAGGCCTGATGCGTTGCTGATACCTGCATTGCATAGTCTCCTTGTATTAACAATATTCGCTAGAGCCTGCAGATTCGCATCTGCTTTGCAACGGCTTCCAGCACCTAGTCGGGAAGCCCCTCAGCTGGCGGGTGAAACGGAAATCCCCGTCTCTCGTTCCAGCTGAGCGGCCACCTTGGGCTCAAACCCTTTGAGATGGCGGATAATTTTCCGCGCCTCATCGGGCTCTTGCCGATCCACATGCACGCGGGCGAGCTGATACCAGCCATACGGGCTCATGGGTTGCAATTTTGTGTTTTGTTTGAGCGCTGCATAGGCCTCGTCCAAACGGTTCAATCGGATTGATACAAGTCCCAAGCCGTACCAAGCGCGGTCGATCTCAGGGCTGTTAAGTGTGGCATTCTTGAAAGAGCTATAGGCCAGATCAAATTGTCCAAGTTCCTCTTGCATAAAACCCAAGTTAAACCAATGAACTCCCACCCGTGGGTGACTACCTGTGAGTTGCTCCAGCAGTCCCATAGCCTGCGCTTTTTTTTGCATGACTGTCAGAACATAAGCCTTACTGGCCAGCGGGTAATCGTCCTTTGGCTGCATCGCTGTCATTTCATCGAACACAGCTATCGCTGCATCGTAGCGTTGCAAGCGCAGCAGTAGCCTGGCCCAAAACCGCAATCCTGCATATCGATAGCGCTCTATCATTTGCATAGCTCGATTCCAATCTGCGTGCAAATTTTCACTTTTTCAATCAAAGCCACAATCCACACGATCACAAGCAATGAAAAGGCAACCAAAGGAACATGCCGATCTAAGATGATCTTAGGAGTAATGTATCGCGCCGCACCTACAAAAGGTCGGGTCAAAACGACCAGTAATTGGTAAAACAAATTGCTCTCTTTTTGCTTACCTGCCAGCAACACCAAAAGCCCTCGCCCGGCCAAGGACAGCAAGGCAATTTCGCAAATTGCTTTAATGATCATCACCAACAACAGCACTTTTTGTTCTCCAACTATTGAACAGAGTGTCAACACTCGGTCTGACCTGTTTCTTACACATGCGTGGAATTCCTCACGAAAATCATCGAAAATTAGCGTAAACCCCAAGGGTGTTTTCCCTGCAATTGATTCCGACTTCGGTTGAAGACGTCAGCCTCGGCTACGTACGATGCCCTTTGGCAAATCCCCGGCATTGCGCCACTGGCTGCTATCAAACCAAGAGTCGCACTGCAAATATGCTCGTAGCAACGGCAAGGCATCCAACCCCCAAAAATGCTGGCCGTCTACTTCTATCAACGGCACGCCAAAGATGCCGGCGGCGATAGCTGCATCCGTATTGACTTTGAGATCGGCTTTCACGCTCAAATCGTCAATAGCGCGAGTGGGTTGGAGTTGATCGATCAGGCATTGCAAGCGGCTGATGTCCGCAGCATCTTGCCCGCCTTGCCAAACGTGGCGCAGCAATGTTTCTGTTACATAGCGATTGCACGAACCACTCTGCCCGCAGGCTAAAGCCAAACGCTGTAGTTGCAACGAAATGAACGGATGGCTCGCGGGCATCTGTAGTGGCACGCCCTGCTGATTGGCGAGCCATTGAATTTGCCGATACGTCCACACCCGTTTGGGCTCGATTTCGGCAGGGCCCAATTGCCCAAAATGCTTCAAAATCGCACCAAACACCACTGGGCGATACACCACCCGATAACTCAAACCATCGAGAGCAATGGGTAATTTCTCAAAAGCCAAATAGGCATAAGGCGAGATCACATCAAAGTAAAAATCAATCGTCTTCATACGCCCTCCACAAAGGCTTTGTTGTGCGCAGCCTCTGGAAAGCAAAGCTGGGCATGGCGCTGATGCAATTGCTGCCAAACTGCTTGTTTGAACGCCTCGCTGCCTTGCCCCCAGCGCATGATTTCATCCACCGTTCGATAGCAGCCTTTGCAATAGCCTGATTGCGCATCCATATTGCATACCGAAGTACAGGGCGAAGGAGTTGGGTTGTTCATGGCAAGATTTTTAAGCAAAATAGGCATCTAGCCGGCATAAAATATGCGCCGAATGCTATTTTATTGATAGCTATCAATTGAGTCGCATTCAACTCAAACGTTTGTTGATTAACGCGATGGCAACGCGCGAATTGGGCTTTCTACCAAGTGCTGCACTGATGAATTGCCCTGCATCGACCAAAGCTTCCAAATCAATGCCCGTGTCAATACCTAAGCCATGCAATAGATACACCACATCTTCCGTAGACACATTGCCGGTCGCACCTTTGGCATACGGGCAACCGCCCAGTCCTGCGACTGACGACTGAAAATTCCACACGCCCATTTGCAGCGCAGCCAGCGTGTTGGACAGCGCTTGGCCGTAGGTGTCGTGAAAATGGCCGCTCACTTCATCGATAGAGAAATGCGCCAGCGTCGCCTCAAACGCACGCTGCACCTTGCGCGGTGTACCCACACCAATCGTATCGGCCACATCCACACGCTCAACGCCGATGCCTCGCATCAAGCCTGCGAGATAGCCAACGCGCTCAGGCGCAATCTCGCCTTCATACGGGCAGCCCAAGGTGCAGCTCATCGCGCCGCGCACCGCAATGCCCTGCGCCTTCGCAGCTTGCACGACAGGCGCGAAGCGTTCGATGCTCTCGGCAATCGAGCAGTTGATATTTTTCTGGCTGAAGGCTTCGCTCGCCGCCCCGAAGACGACGATCTCGTGGGGCTTGATCGCAACATCCGCAACTGCTGCTTCAAAGCCTTTGAGATTCGGCGTTAGAACCGAATAGCTCACACCCGGCTTGCGAGCAATTCCCGCCATCACCTGCGCGTTGTCCCCCATCTGCGGCACCCATTTGGGCGACACATAACTCGTGACTTCAATCTCGCGCAAACCCGCCGCTTGCAAGCGATGCACCAGCTCGATTTTCACGTTAGCTGAGATGAGCTGTTTTTCATTTTGCAAACCATCGCGTGGCCCCACATCGATGATGCGAACTTGAGCAGGAAACTTCATACAACGTCTTTCTGATCGATCCAGCGTTTGCCCATCGTCCACACCGCCCAAGGTGGCACGAGCAAAACGAGGGCGGATACGAGCGGTGCCAAGAGGTCAGAGAATATTCCCGCGAGCAAAGGCAGCACCACACGAATCGCGAGCAAGCCACCCGCGATCAACACCACCATGCTCAGCAGCGTGATGCCCACCCAAGGCAGAATATTTTTTCTCATCATGAAAGCGGCAATCATCTGGCCGCCGGCCATCGCTACGGGCGCGACTGCAGCGAGCAACACGATCACGCCGAGAAGTTGCAACACAGCTTGCATAGCAGTTCTCAAGCCGCGAGCTTGATCAGCTCCGCGCCATCGCCCACCTGATCGCCCGGCGCATACAAAATCTCTGCGATCACGCCGTCTTTGGGCGCAGCAATCGTATGCTCCATCTTCATCGCCTCCATCACAGCCAGCGTCTGCCCCGCTTTCACGGCATCGCCCGCTTTCACAGCGAAGGACACGAGCTTGCCAGGCATCGGCGCAGTGAGCCGCCCTGCATGCGCGCCACCCTCTGCGATTTGAATAAAGGGATCAATCACTATCAATTGCGTAGCACCCCGCGCAGTAAATACGCCGGCAATCTGCCCTTTTTCATGTGAAAAAGCATACACAGAGGCTTTGAAATGCTGATCGAGGAAATTGACCTTCACATCTCTGCCCTCTGGCTCGCAGCTCAATACACCTTGCAATTTCACATCACCTTGCGTGATATTCAGCAGCGTTGCGCCATCATGCAAATACGATAGCTCGGCTTGCACAGCTTGCTCATGCCATTCAAACGCAAAGCGCCGCGTGGTGATGCCAAAGGGCTGCCAGCCATCGCGCTTGCTGAACGGATCAGCCGTTTCAAGTGCACGCTCTGCTATCAAAACATGAGCTATCCACGCAGATATTACGCCGGCCAGAGGCAATTTTTCCTGTGAAAACAGCGCTTTTTCTTCTCTTTGAATCAACGCTGTATCTAATTTAGCCTGCGCAAAGGAAGCGCTGCCCACCACATGCCGCAAAAACTGCACATTGGTCGCCAGCCCCACGATATGCATTTCGCTTAAAGCGCGATCAAGCTTAGCCAACGCCTCTTCGCGCGTTGCGCCATGCACGATGAGCTTAGCGATCATCGAATCGTAATAAGGCGAAATCGCATCGCCTTGGCGCACGCCATCGTCCACCCTCACGCCATGCTGCACATCGCTACGCTCAAATGCAGCATGCAAAGGCTTGCGATACACATTGAGTGAACCCGTCGCTGGCAAAAAGTTGTTGTCAGGATTCTCCGCACAAATCCGCGCTTCAATCGCGTGGCCGTGAATGCGCAAATCGCTTTGCTGCAAAGGCAGTTTCTCCCCCGAGGCCACCCGCAATTGCCATTCCACCAAATCCAGCCCCGTGATCGCCTCCGTCACAGGATGCTCCACCTGCAAGCGCGTGTTCATCTCCATAAAGTAGAACTTCATCTTCTCGGGCTGGTCGTATCCACCCGTTTGCTCCACGATAAATTCCACCGTACCCGCGCCGGTGTAATTCACCGCCCGCGCCGCATCCGCCGCCGCCTTGCCCATCGCCTCGCGCAACGCTTGAGTCAGCCCTGGCGCAGGCGCTTCTTCCAGCACCTTCTGATGCCGCCGCTGCACCGAGCAATCGCGCTCA
>JAAUOI010000377.1 GCA_012036375.1 Allobrachymonas sp.
CGCGGGGCGCTTTCACTTTGTCATCCAAGGCGGGGAGTACCGCCTGGCTCGCGAGCAGCACCATGAGCCCAACCGAAGGCGGCTTGCACAGGCCACAAGCGCGCTACACAACCCAAAAGCGCAAAAAACAAGCCAAATCAGCCACTAGCCGGCACAGAACCTGCGCAACATGCTATCAAAAACGAAGCAATCCAGCAAGACTGAGAGTTCGCGCAAAATACCCAAATGCAGCTATCTCAATTCGCAAACAATTTGCAAAGCCCAAGTACCCGGTTGGCCGATAGCTCAAAGCCATTGGGCCAGCACAGTGCGCCTGCATCAATGAAAGCTTTGGAGAAATAGCTTTTGTCGCGAAGTGGCTCAAGCAGGGGGCCGGAGCGTTCAGCCAAGTAGGCTTGACCATCAAAATGGCCTGTTTCGCCACTGGAGAAGCTGATCTCTAAATTGAAATCGCCAGCGGGCTCATATTTCAAAATCTTAATCACGGTCAGCTCCTTGGATTTTGTTGAGAGGCTCAAATCTTTGCGCACGTTGCCAATTATCAAGCAGTTCGCTCTGATGCGCCATGCACCACTCTTTGACAATACTCGCTACTTTTCGGGGTAGCTCGCCCTCGCGCACCAAACCCGTTTCCACCTCCACCAAAGCTTCAAAGCCTTGGTATTCCGCATGGATGTGAATGGGCGGATGGTCGTCATGCCACATGCGGATGATGATGCCGAAAAACGTTGAGATAGTAGGCATGAGCAATTTGGGTGATTTACGACGGTGATGTTAGCTGGTTTTCCTTGAACTCATTCTTCCAAGATGGGGTGAGGCCCCCAGAGCGCTACATCCCCTAAAGTGCAAAAAACAAGCCAAATCAGCCACTCGCCGGCACAGAATTTGCGCAACATGCTATAAAAAAAGAAGCAACCCAGCAAGATCGTGAGATCGCGCAAAATACCTAAATGCAGCTTTCTCAATCGCCCACCGACCCCGCGTTCGTGCAGAACCCCTATCCGTTTTACGAAGCGGCGCGACAGCATGGCGCGTTTTTCACTGGCAAGAATACGGCATGCTGGCCACTGGCGATGGGGCGGCGGTGAATGCGATTTTGCGCAATCGCAAATTTGGGCGCGAAGCCTTGCCAGAACGTGCGCCGACAATTCCTGAGCATTTGAAGCCGTTTTACGCCGTGGAGGCGCATTCCATGTTGGAGCTGGAGCCGCCGCGCCACACGCGCTTGCGCAATCTCGTGCTGCGTGCGTTCACCTCGCGGCGCATTGCGGCTTTGCAGCCAGAAATTGCCACGCTTGCACACGAGTTGATTGATACGTTGCCACAAGCTGAGTTTGATCTGCTGGCGCATGTTCGCAAAACTGCCCGTCATCATCATCGCGCGTCTGCTCGGCGTGCCAGAAAGCAAGAGCGATGATTTGCTCATTTGGTCTCGCGCGATGGTGGGCATGTACATGGCGGGGCGCACACGCGAGACGGAAGATCGCGCCGTGGCGGCTACGGATGCTTTTGTGAGTTTCTTGCGCGGCTACATTGAGGCACGTCGCAGCGAGCCGCGTGATGATCTCATCACCGAGTTGATTGCCGCCGAAGAAGCGGGCGACAAGCTCTCCACTGATGAGCTGATCAGCACCTGCATTTTGCTGCTCAATGCAGGGCATGAAGCCACCGTGCACACGATTGGCAATGGTGTGAAAACGCTCTTGCAAACTGGCACGAAGATCACGCGAGACAATGCCGCCAAGTGCGTAGAAGAAATTCTGCGTTTCGATCCAGCGCTGCATATGTTCACCCGCTGGGCGTATGAGGATGTGGAAATCGAAGGCACGCGATTTCAGCGCGGCGATCAAGTCGCGCTGCTGCTGGCTGCAGCCAATCGTGACCCCAAAATTTGGAGCAATCCGCAGGTGTTTGACATCACGCGCGAGCCCAAGCCCATTGCCAGCTTCGGCGCAGGCCTGCATTTCTGCGTCGGCGCTCCACTGGCACGGCTGGAACTGTGCACGGCGCTGCCGATTTTGTTTGAGCGTTTACCTCAGCTGCGTTTAGCGCAAGAGCCTCAGTACAGCAATCTCTACCACTTTCACGGCTTAAGCCGTTTGATGGTGCGTAGCCCCTGAGTGATGCCCCAAGCCTTGGCTTGAACCAGTTCGCACCACGCGCCAATCCTGCGCATGTTCGTTGGCATAGGCATGCGGCAGTGCTGCATCACCCAGTTGATGGGGATGAAAATCGCGTTTGAAATAAGCGAGCAGCGGGCGCGTCGTCATCCAAATCCAGCCATTGCCACGGCTGGGGCGTCCGAGGTAGAAGGTCAGCATGCTCCACAGCGTCGAGGGTTTCCACAATGCGCCATCGCGGCGCAGATTGTGGCTGGTTTGCAGGAAGGCATCGAGCTGCATCAAGAACATCGCTAACAAATACGCCGCAATGCGCCCGCGCTCATGGCCGCCTAAGCGTTTGTACAGATCAAAGGCCACAGCCTTGTGCTCCGTCTCTTCCAGCGCATGCCAGAGCCACAGGCGGCGCATCATGGGCTGCATCGTTTCGCTGGCGGCAGGGTTTTTGAGCATCACGTCACTCAAAATGGCGGTGTAGTGCTCATAGGCGCAAGTGGCGGCCAGCAGGTTCATGGGATGCTCATTGCGATAGCGCTCCAGCCGCTTGTTGATGCGCTCTTCCACACGATTTTCAAAGCCTTGCGCCTGTAGCACGGCATTGAATTGCGTGTGAATGTGGCGATGCGTGGCCTCTTGGGCGATGAAGTCAGCCAGTGATGCCCGTAACTCAACTCGCTCGGCTTCGTTGCTGATGTGCTGATCAATCAAATAATCCACGCCTTTGACAGAATCAATGAAGCTTTGCTCCCCTAACGGAAAGGTCATCGACATTGCATTGAAATACGCCGAGCGAAACGCATCGCCGCCAAACCAGCGTCGATCAAAGCCCTGAGAAAATCGACCTTGAGGGCGCGGATGGTCATGGCTGCCGATGCGGGATACGCGGCGGCGGGTGCAGAAATCGAAGACTTGATGTGATCCATAGCC
>JAAUOI010000070.1 GCA_012036375.1 Allobrachymonas sp.
CCACCGTGCTGTGCAACCGCATGGACATGGGCCAAGGCATTGAAACGGCGCTTGCCATGATCTGCGCTGAAGAGCTGGGTATTGGCTGGGATAAGGTGAAACTGGTTTTGGCAATGCGATGCCGAATTACGTTGATCCCTTCATGGGCATGCACCTCACGGGCGGCTCGAATTCGGTGAAGAACAGCTACATGCAATACCGCGAGCTGGGTGCGCGCACGCAAGCCATGCTGGTGAGCGCTGCGGCCAAGCAATGGAATGTGCCTGCAAGCTCGCTGAAAGCGGCGAATGGCATGGTGACAGGTAGCGGCAAGTCCGCAGGTTATGGCGCGCTCTTTGAAGCCGCAATGCGCGAGCCGATTCCCGAGAAGGTGACGCTCAAAGACGCGAAAGATTTTCAATACATCGGCAAGCCGATGGGCTTGAAAGTCTCTCGCGCCAAGAGCACGGGCACGCAGCAATACGGTATTGATGTGAAGCTGCCCGGTATGCTCACGGCGATGATCGTGGATCCACCGGTGTTCGGCGGCAAGATCAAGAGCTTTGATGCAGCTGCGGCTTCAAGCGTCAAAGGTGTGCGTGCCGTGATGAAAGTGCCGCTGGATCGCGGCGGCGAAGGCGTGGCGGTGGTGGCCGATGGCTATTGGCCTGCGAAGATGGGGCGCGAAGCACTCAAGGTGGAATGGGATCTGAGCGCCGCGCCTAAAGCCGATACGGATGCGCTGCGCAAGCAATACAGTGATCTCGCCAAGACCAAAGGCATGGCTGTGCCCGGCGGCAAGCTCAGCGCCGACACCTCAAAGATGGCCGCTGCGCCCAACAAGATTAGCGCCGAGTTTTTCTTCCCGTACTTGAACCATGCGCAGATGGAGCCGCTGGCCTGCACGGTCGATTTGAAAGCCGATTCATGCCAGGTCTACACCGCCTCGCAAATGCCCGGCGTGGACACGGGCGCGATTGCGCGTGCTTCAGGTTTGAAGCCTGAGCAGATCAATATCAACGTGCAAATGGCAGGTGGCGGCTTTGGTCGCCGCGCTGTGCCGACCAGTGAATACTTGGTGGAATCAGTGCAAGTGGCCAAGGCTTTAGCAGCGGCGGGCAAGCGCGCGCCTGTCAAAGTAATTTGGAGCCGAGAAGACGATATGAAGGCCGGCTACTACCGCCCGCTCACCACGCACCGCGCCGAAATCGGCTTTGATGCGCAGGGCAGTATCGCTGGCTGGGAGCATGTCATCGTCTCGCAAAGCATCTTGAAAGGCTCGCCGTTTGAAGCCTTTCTCGTGAAAGATGGCGTGGACGGCACAACGCACGAAGGCATGAAAGATGCCTACGATATTCCGATCAACGTGACCGTGCATCACCCGCAGGTCAATGTGCCCACGCTCTGGTGGCGCTCGGTGGGCTCGACGCATACCGCGTATGTGATGGAAACGCTGATTGATGAAGTGGCGACTGCTGTCAAACAAGACCCCGTGGCCTATCGCATGAAGCTCATGGCCAAGCATCCCCGTCATATCGCCGCTTTGCAATTAGCGGTTGATAAATCGGGCTATGGCAAGAAAACACTCCCCTCAGGCATGCACTGGGGCGTGGCCGTGCATGAGAGTTTTGAATCGGTCGTGGCCTATGTGGTGGAAGCGGGCGTGAAAGATGGCAAGCCGAATATCGCCAACGTCACCGCTGGCGTGCATTGCAATCTGGCCGTGAACCCGCGCACGATCGAAACGCAAATCCAAGGCTCAGCCGTGATGGCGATCTCCACCATGCTGCCCGGCGCAGCGATCACGCTCAAGGATGGCGTGGTGCAAGAGAGCAATTTCCACCAATACCCGATGGCTCGCATCACCGATGCCCCACCGATTGCCGTGCACATCGTGCCAAGCAACGATCCGCCCAAAGGCATCGGCGAGCCGGGCTTTCCTCCGCTTGCGCCAGCAGTTGCGAATGCGTTGCGGCGAGCGACTGGAAAACCATTGCGTGAGATGCCGTTTAAGCTGGCTTAAAGAGATGCCGTCATAAAAAGACAAAACCGCCTCGGGCGGTTTTGTCTTTTGATGTGGTCTTGAATATCAAGCGAGGCTCACTGTGCTGGAGGCATCTGCGTCCAATCCTGCACTTGCAAGCCCGTCAACTGATGCATCGCTTGGTCATTCGTCACCAACATCGCGCCAAGGCTTATGGCGTGAGAACAATGAGTAAATCGAGCGGCGCGAGTGTCTTGCCGCTTTGCATTGCACTTAAAACGCGCTGCACCGTAGGCTTGCGCGGCTGCGCTGCTCCATGCGATGGATTCCACGCGAATCAGCAGCTCATGCACAGCGCGGTGGAGCGGTTTGTTGGTGGGGCGTTTGGCGAGGCCAAAGTGCAGCTCGGCCTCTGTGATCGCTGAGATACAGAGCGAGGCCATGGGGACGGATTGGACTCTTGCGATCACTGCCGGATGCTCTTTGAGTAAATGGCTCACGATGTTCGTATCGAGCATGTAGCGTGTCATGCTCAGAAGCCTTCCAAGGGATCGCGCTCTTGCTGTGTCTGGCCGCTTGCGCGTTCATCGGTGGCTAAGAAAT
Organism: Allobrachymonas sp.; assembly: GCA_012036375.1. Classification (GTDB taxonomy): domain Bacteria; phylum Pseudomonadota; class Gammaproteobacteria; order Burkholderiales; family Burkholderiaceae_C; genus JANMDU01. The sequence goes on from JAAUOI010000070.1 coordinate 2,567, forward strand.
CGGCGGGTACGTTGGCTTGTGCAATCGCCGCAAAAATCCATCCCAAGTGGCGGGGCGGCGCGACAAGATGACATCTTGCGTTTGCGCGTCTTGCCGGATGTAAACCTCTTTCGCATCAAAGCGAAAGGAGGCGGGCAAGCGCACCGCTTGGCTGCGGCCATTGGCGAAAAGTTTGGCAGTTGCTTCCATGACGAACTCCTAAGATATATACCAAAGTATATTCCATCTAGATCATAGCAATGAAGGTACACTCTAAGCTTCAGAAATCTAATGACTTAAAAACTTTAAGTTGTTGATTTATATAGAAAAAATGGCATTTTCTCATTTATTTGACACTGTGATGTGAAATAAATGACAAATGCTTAATTTTTGAGCAATTTCATTGTCTTTGTATGTCATCTTCTGGTCCCGGTTTGAATATTGCCCAACAAGAGGCGGTGAATTTTTTGCATGGACCTTGTCTGGTGTTGGCGGGTGCGGGCTCGGGCAAGACGCGGGTGATCACGCACAAGATTGCGCGGCTGATTGCGGCGGGTGTGCCGCCGGAGAAGATTGCGGCGATCACGTTTACCAATAAAGCAGCTGCCGAGATGCGCGAGCGGGCCAAAGCCTTGCTGATGGATCAAATGGGCAAGGCGGGCGCGAAGGCGGCGGGGCAGGTGGTGATTTGCACGTTTCACGCTTTAGGCGTGCGCATGCTGCGCGAGAGTGGGGAGGCGGTGGGTTTGAAGCCGCAGTTTTCTATTCTTGACACGGATGATGTGCTCTCGATGATCAAAGACGCAGGCGGGAATACGGATAACAAGCAAGCTCGTATTTGGCAATGGGCGATCAGTGGCTGGAAGAATGCGGGCTTGAATTCTGCGCAAGCCATGGCGCAAGCAGGCAGTGATGATGAGCGCATCACAGCAAAAATCATGGAGCGTTATGAAGAGCGGCTCACCGCGTATCAAGCAGTAGACTTCGATGATTTGATTGGCTTGCCACTCAAATTGCTACAAAATCATGAGCAGCCCGCGCAGGTGTGGCGAGAGAAATTCGCGCATATCTTGGTCGATGAATACCAAGACACGAATGCGGTGCAGTATGAGTTGCTCAAAAGATGATGGGCAGCCCGGCACGCTTTACCACTGTAGGCGACGATGATCAATCGATTTACGGCTGGCGCGGCGCGACGCTGGACAACCTCAAAAAACTCCCGCTTGATTTCCCGGCACTTAAGGTGATCAAGCTGGAACAAAACTATCGCTCGACCAGCGCGATTTTGCGGGCGGCGAATAACGTGATCGGGCCGAACCCCAAGCTCTTTCCGAAAAAATTGTGGAGCGATTTAGGCGAAGGCGAGCCGGTGCGGATTGTGGATGCGGACAATGAAGAGCATGAAGCAGAGCGAGCCGTGGCGCGGATACAGTCGCTGCGAGCTGGCTCGGAGGTGACGCAAGGCAATCAGTTCAAAGAGTGGAAAGATTTTGCGATTTTGTATCGCGCCAACCATCAGGCGCGGCTCTTGGAGCAGGCGCTGCGCAAGGCGAATATTCCTTACAAGGTGAGCGGCGGGCAGAGCTTTTTTGATCGGGCGGAGATCAAGGATTTATGCGCTTGGTTGCGGCTGCTGACCAACAATGACGATGATCCAGCGTTTCTCCGCGCTGTGACTTCTCCAAAGCGCGGCATCGGCCACACGACTTTGCAGCAGCTCGGTGTGTTCGCCACGCAATACAAACTCAGCATGTTTGAAGCGCTGTTTTCCAATTCCCTGTCTGCCTCGATCAATGCACGCAGTATTGGCGGTTTGCATGAATTTGGCCGTTATTTGAATGATCTGGAATACCGCGCACGGCATACCTCGGGCTTTGAAGCCGCAGGAGAATTTTTGCGCGAATGGCTGAAAGACATTGGCTACGAGAAGCACTTGTTCGAGAGCGAAGACAACGAAAAACTCGCCGCCAGCCGCTGGACGAACGTGCTCGATTTCATTGATTGGATGGCCAAGCGCTGCGGCGGGCAAGTCGATGATGCTGCGGGGCTCACGATGAGTACGGAGAGCAAATCACTGTTTGAAGTGATTCAAACGATTTCTCTACTCTCCACTTTGAACGCCAAAGAAGGCGATCAAAATGTGGTGACGCTTTCCACCTTGCATGCCTCCAAGGGCTTGGAGTGGCCGCATGTCACGCTGGCTGGCGTTTGCGAAGGGCTGCTTCCTTTCCGACCTGAGGAAGAAGATGGCACGAAGCCTGTGGACGGCAAAATCTCTGATAGCTTGGCGGCCCGTATCCAAGAAGAACGCCGCCTCATGTATGTGGGCATCACGCGAGCGCAACGCACGCTCTCGGTGAGCTATCCGAAGCGACGCAAAAAAGGGCGCGATACGGTGGCGGGCATTCCGAGCCGCTTTATTGCGGAGATGGCGCTGGATCAGGCGACGATCAAAGAAAATCCGATGGATCGGCTGGCCGCGCTCAAGGCGGAGTTTGCGAAAAAAGCGGCGCAGACCAAGGCCGATCAGGCTTCGCAAGAAAAAGCTTTGGTAGGTTGATGCATGCGGTATAACTTGGCGACCACTCTTTTTTTGATAGCACTTGGCGCATATTCTATGCCGGCCAGTGCCCAAAATCGCTTCAAAATTGAGGTTCAAGCCAATACCAACTCACCTTGCCCTGCGATAGCAGATTTGCAGAACACCGATCTTTTTGGCGCATGGAGTCTGCTGCTGGAAGGCGGTGGTCAATCCGTGGTGACGCGCATGCAATTGCAACGCAACCCAGAGTTTGCAGAAAGCTTGGCGGGTAGCTTCAGTTTAGAAAACAAAACCTTTGAAGTGTTTGGCGATATTGAAGCTGGCGCGTTTGATTTGGAAGAAAGCGCCAATGGCAAAGACATCAGCGCGATTTGGAAAGGCCGCGTGGTCGAGGGCAGTTGCGGGCAAACGATTCTTGGTACGCGGAGAAATGTGGCAGATAACAAGGAGCAGAGTTTCGTGATGCGCAGGCCGGGGTGGTGAGGTTTTGGCGAGGCCGTTCGAGAGGCTGAGAGTTGTTGACACGGAATTCGCGGAGGCGAACGGAAGACACGGAAAAGTCAGTTTGAGTAAGCTTATGCTGATGGGGACGACTGATATGTCGTGAAACCTACTTCCCTCTTTCTCGCCGCGCTCGCTGCTTGCTTGCCTGCTGTCTCTAGCGCCATGGCTTTGATGGCAGCTTCTGACACCACGCAATGCGCTACAGCTTTTGTGGCGGAAAAACGGCGATGCAGCGCCAGCAAACCAGTGCTCCCGCGCCTGCTGCCCAGCGCATCGAAGGCAGTATTGCCGCTACTGGCACGCGGGATATTGCGTGGGCATGGCTGGCTTCGCCCACAGTGCGCTATCCCCATGCCTCGATGGGATCAAACACGCATGCGGGCAGCTTGCATGTAATCTCGCGCACGGGCGCGGCCTACAGTTTGCAATTGCCGCTGCCTCGCGTGTTTGAAGATTTGCAGCCCGCGCCTGGTGGATATGGATGGCGATGGGCGCGATGAGATTGTGGTGATCGAAGCGGATATTGCGCGGGGTGCGGCGATTGTGGCGTATGGCATGCCACGCGTTGGCGATAAGCTAGAAGAACGTGCTCGCAGCCCTTGGCTGGGCTTGCCGTTTCGCTGGCTCAATCCGGTGGGTTTTGCCGATTTTGATGGCGATGGCAAGCTCGATATTGCTAGCGTGACGACTCCGCATATTGGTGGCGTGCTCACGCTGTATCGCTATGCGCCGCCACGCATTGATGCATTTGCCAAAGTGCCTGATGTATCAAACCATCAAATGGGCGATCCGAATTTGCAGATGCATGCGGTGGTGAGCTTGGCCGGCCAGCGGCCTACGGTGATCGTGCCCGATATGAGCCGCCGCGCTTTGCATGCGCTGCGCTGGGAGGTCATGAATGGCAAGGCGCAATGGAAAGAGCTGGCGGATGTGAAGCCGCTGCCGGGGCGCGTGAATTATTTGATGCCGCTCAATGCGGTCTCAGCGTGTGCGCTGTTGTCCGATAACAGTTGGTGGCGCATTGATTTGATGCCTTGAATTTGTATTCAGAAGCTCATCAATCACTACGAATTCAATAGCACTCCGCGCATATTTCATGCCGGCTAATTGCCGATTTGGCATAAAAAAAGCCCTCGCGGCTTGCGCAGCGAGGGCTAACATCCAAGGAGACTCTCTTCTTATTGGATTCTCAGTCCTTGCGGATTAGCGGTTGTAAGCCGTCTCGCCGTGGCTGGAAATATCGAGGCCTTCGCGCTCTTCTTCTTCGCTCACACGCAGGCCAATCACTAGATCCACCAACTTGAAGGCGATGAAGGCAACGACCGCAGACCACACGATGGTGACCAACACGCCTTGCAGCTGGATCCACACTTGGCCGCCAATGCTGTAGCTCTCGCCCACTTTGTTGGCCACGTAGTCATACACGCCTGTGCCGCCCAGAGATGGGGCTGCAAACACGCCGGTGAGCAATGCGCCGACGATACCGCCCACGCCGTGCACGCCAAACACATCGAGCGAATCATCCGCGCCCAGCATGCGCTTGAGGCCGTTCACACCCCACAGGCAGGCAAAGCCAGAGATCAAACCAATGATGATCGCGCCCATCGGGCCGACGAAGCCGCAAGCAGGCGTGATCGCCACAAGACCAGCCACGGCACCAGAAGCTGCGCCAAGCATCGAAGCCTTGCCTTTAGACAATGCCTCTCCTGCAATCCAAGCAAGAGCAGCGGCAGCCGTTGCGACCAAGGTATTGATGAAAGCGAGAGCTGTGAGGCCGTTAGCTTCAAGGTTAGAACCAGCATTGAAGCCAAACCAGCCGAACCAGAGCATCGCCGCGCCAACCATCGTGAGCGTGAGTGAGTGAGGTGCCATCGCTTCTTTGCCATAACCGATGCGCTTGCCAATCACGTAAGCACCCACCAAGCCAGCAACAGCGGCATTGATGTGCACGACTGTGCCGCCGGCGAAATCTAAAGCGCCTTTGGCCCAGAGCCAACCTGCTGCTGCGCCCACTTTTTCAAGCGAAGCTGCATCGGTGATGGCATCTGGTCCTGCCCAATACCACACCATATGCGCTACTGGGATGTAGCTAAAAGTGAACCACAGCACAGAGAAAGCCAATACGGCAGAGAACTTGATACGCTCAGCAAATGCGCCCACGATCAGTGCGCAGGTAATCGCTGCAAAGGTTGCTTGGAAAGCCACAAACGACAGTTCAGGAATTACCACGCCTTTGGAGAAGGTCGCAGCCACTGAATCGGGCGTGATGCCTTTCAAGAACAGCTTATCAAAGCCGCCAAAGAACTTGCCATCGCCGCCAAAGGCCAGCGTGTAGCCATAAATCGCCCAGAGCACATAAATCAATGCGCTCACGACGAAGACTTGCATCAGCACCGACAGCATATTTTTGCTGCGCACCAAGCCGCCATAGAACAGAGCGAGACCTGGGATCGTCATGAAGATCACGAGTGCGGTGGCGACCGTCATCCAAGCGGTGTCGCCTTTGTTGGGCGTGGGCGCGGCAGCGGGTGTGGCAGGCGTTTCAGCGGCAGGAGCAGCCGTTGCAGCAGCTGGGGCTGCTGCTGGTGTTGCCTCTGCGGGCTTGGCCTCAGAGGCCGCGACGGCTGCGGGCGCAGCTGTGGTTGCAGTTTGAGCAACAGCCAAGCCGCTGCCCATCACCAATGCAGAACCCAACGCTAAGGCGAGGGCGAGAGAGGAGAGGAGTTTTTTCATAGGATCACTCTTGTAGGGGGTTACAGGGCTTCTTTGCCGGTCTCACCGGTGCGGATGCGCACGACTTGCTCCAAGTCATACACAAAAATCTTGCCATCGCCAATCTTGCCGGTGCGGGCAGCGCCCTCCACGGCTTCAATCACGCGCTCGACCAGATCGTCAGCCACAGCGGCTTCGATCTTGACCTTGGGTAAGAAATCGACCACGTATTCCGCGCCGCGATACAGCTCGGTGTGGCCCTTTTGGCGACCAAAACCCTTCACTTCCGTGACGGTGATGCCCTGCACGCCCATGCCAGACAGTGCTTCTCGCACTTCGTCCAGCTTGAACGGTTTGATGATGGCGGTGACAAGTTTCATATGTTCTCCTGTGAATGCTTGTTTTGAAAAATTTAGAAGTTGTATTTGATGCTCAAGACGATACCATCGCGTCCATTGTCTTTACTGGCTACGCTGGCTGCGCCCGTGCTGTCAGGTGCGGGATAGTTGGGGATTCCAGCAGTTTTGCCAGCATCCGTACCGACGAGTGCGCCGGTGAGCACCAATCCGTTACCCAGATCTTTATTCACTGCTAGTGAGTAGTCGGTGTAAGAGGCGACTGAGAAGTTCTTGACTTTCTGGTGACCGATGTGCGGTGCAACACTCCAACCGCCGCCAAGATCGAAGTTTGCGGTCAAATCAAGATAGCTACTGCCTTTGGAGTTGACACCTGGTGCAGCAAAGCCAAACAAGTTGGAGAGACTGTGAGAATATTTCGCTGTGACAGGACCGATGGTAAGCGCACCGTAGATTTCTGTGGTGTCTGCTTTTGAGCCTGAAATATTCTTGTATTTGTTGCCAGGGTAGATGTATTGCAGCAAACCGACATCAAAGCCAACATCCTTGTTGATACTGCCTTTGTAACCACCATAAAGGTCGATTTCGACATTGCTGCTGCCACTGTTCACGGCTGCTTTGAGACCGTCGTCTTTGATCCACTTAATCGTAGAGCCCCAAGCACCCAGATAAAAACCGCTCTTGTGCGCAAAATCCATGCCTCCAAAAACGGCTGGCTTGAGACGGCTTTGAGAAAGTCCGCGGAATCGATAGTCCGTTGTCGCGCCCACGTTAAAGCTTAAGCTGTAGTCTGGCTCGGCAGGCTTGGCTTGGGCGAATGCAGCGCTTGCAGCAAGCAACAGGACAGTTGCGAGGGAAATGTGGGAGAGTTTCATGAGAGTCCTTTTTTGGAAAATCGAAAGAGGTGAACACAATTTATGCACAGACCGTGCCAATTTGTTCACAATTTTGGTCGCTGTCTTTGGGTTGAAAAACTCAAGAAGGCAAAATAAGCACTGGCTAAATCAACATTATTATGTTTTAATATCCAGTATGTTGATGCATCAAATCCATCCCAAATCGCTCAGTCTTTATGTACACAGAGTGCCCGCTCCGGGGGCGCACCAAAAAAGGAGTAAATTGATGTCAGGCTTCGCTTTGGTGCATTCAAGGGCTTTGATGGGATTGCGAGCGCTTTCGGTGCAAGTCGAGGTGCATTTGGCCAATGGCTTGCCGAGCCTGACTTTGGTGGGCTTGGCCGACACAGAGGTGAAGGAAGCGCGAGAACGGGTGCGCTCGGCTATTGCAAATTCGGGTTTGGAGTTCCCCACAAATAAGCGCATTACGGTCAATCTTGCGCCTGCTGACATTCCTAAAGACTCTGGGCGCTTTGATTTGCCGATTGCTCTGGGTATTTTGGCCGCCAGTGGGCAGATTGATGGCGCGAAATTGGTGGGGCATGAGTTTGCAGGAGAGCTCTCACTCTCCGGTCAGTTGCGGCCTGTTCAGGGCGCATTGGCGATGGCTTTGGGTTTGGCGCTGCAAACTGGCGATGCAGGTCAAGAACGCGTTCAAACACCAATATTGGTGTTACCTGAAGGCAGTGCACAAGAAGCTAGCCTCGTGCCTGATGCACGCGTGGTGTGCGTGGCGCATTTGCTGGATGTGGTGGCGCACTTTGCACCTGAGAATAAAGGGGTTACTCACCCAGCGGAATCTTCAGATGCTGGGCGGGCTACCGCAGTGCAAGTGCCTGTCGATCAAGCCGCCGCAGAAACTGGCTGGACGATTCTGAAAACGCCCGATCTTCCCGCCCGTGTGGCCTGCGCCAATATGCGCGAAGTCAAAGGCCAGCATGCAGCCAAGCGTGCCTTGGAAATTGCTGCGGCGGGCGGCCACAGCGTGTTGATGGTGGGCGCTCCGGGCACTGGTAAATCCATGCTGGCGCAACGTTTTGCGAGCCTTTTGCCACCGATGAGCACGCAAGAGGCGCTCGAATCTGCGGCTGTGCTGAGTTTGGCTGGCCAGTTCAAGGCGCAGCAATGGGCGCAGCGCTCGGTGCAAAGTCCGCATCACACCGCCAGCGCGGTCGCTTTGGTGGGAGGTGGCTCACCGCCGCGCCCCGGCGAAATCTCCTTGGCGCATGAGGGCATTTTGTATCTTGATGAGCTGCCAGAGTTTCCGCGATCTACCTTGGAAGCCTTGCGCGAGCCTTTGGAAAGTGGGCAGATCAGCATCTCGCGCGCCGCGCAGCGGACAACGTTTCCCGCGCGTTTCCAACTGATCGCAGCGATGAACCCGTGCCCTTGCGGTTATCTGGGCTCGCAGGTCAGGGCTTGCCGCTGCACTCCCGATCAGGTTGATCGTTATCAAGGCAAGCTGTCTGGGCCTTTGCTGGATCGCATTGATATTCATGTGGAGGTGCCTGCTTTGCCACCCGAGCAGTTGTTGGCAGCCGATGCGGGCAAGCCGGCGCATGCGGCGGAAAGCAGCGAGCAAATATCGCAGCGCGTGCAAGCAGCACGCCTGCGTAGCCTGGAGCGCCAAGGCCAGCTCAACCGTGCACTTGAAGGCGATGCACTGCATGAGCAGGTGCGGCTTGATGAGCCCGCGCGGCAGTTTCTGAACAAGGCCGCCGCCCGGCTGGGCTGGTCAGGCCGCGGCATTCACCGCGCCATGCGGGTGGGGCGCACGATTGCGGATTTAGCCGGCGCGCAAAGCGTGCAGATCACGCATATTGCCGAGGCGATTCAGTACCGG
>JAAUOI010000378.1 GCA_012036375.1 Allobrachymonas sp.
ATCACAGCGGACAGCGCATCCATCCATTCGCGGGTTTCTTGGGCGTCTGCATCGAGCGAGGCAGGCGAGAGCAAATTGGGCATGGCTGACATGGGGAACAATCTCCTAATGAACTTCAAAAGCTGCTTCACCTGTGATGTGCCGCAGCCAACGTGCATGGTGCACTTGAATTTAGTGCAATGGCTCTATTTTGCATGAATTTCCATATTTTTTCAAATAGCGCATTATGTTTTCATATAATGAAATTTAAGAGATGCAAAGTTTTTCATCACACGTGCAGGACAATGGAGTGATGACAACTGGCCTAAATGAAGCAACTGAGCTGCAAGCGCGCATTGCACAAGCGAGGAAAGGTACGCGCCCCAATGGGTTAGTGCGCTGGTGGCGTTCGCAATCGCCGACTCGGCAAGACCGGTTTGCTTTGATTGCGCCCTTGGCTGCGGTGGCCGTATTTTTGATGGCGATAGTGGCCAGCTTTGGCTATTTGCGGCTAGAGGAAATGTCGCGTGAGCAAGAGGCGGTGCAAAGGGATGTGGAATACGCCCAGCAGCGGCTTCGCCTGCGCTTGCTGGAGCGGCAAGAGCAATTACAGCGATTGGCTGCGGACATCAGCAACAAGCAGGTCGATATTGAGGATTTTGGTGAGCAAGCATTTGCGCTTGTCGATCAATATCCCGAGCTGCGCGCGATTTCTTGGATTGACGCAAGAAAGCGAGTCCGTGCCAGCCACGTCTCGCCGAGTTTGCCCAGAAGCTTTGTACGCAAAGACGGCGAAGGCTTGCGCTTTGCAGAGACGGATGCGATGTTTGATGTGGTGCGCGATGTACGCCAGACCATGTATTCACAGCCGATTGCCGTGCCGGTGGGCTTGGGCAGTGCAACTATTGCTTTGCTGCAAATTCAAGTGCCCTTATCGGATGCCGCCCGGTTCGCCGGCGTGCTGCTGGCGGAGTACCAAATTGAAGGTTTGCTGCGCTATGGCATTCCAGCCGAGGTGGAAGCCAAATATGCTGTGGCGCTGCTCAACGACAAGGGGCAAATCTTGGCAGGCAATACCAGCCGCGCTCGTAGCTCGGCAGTGAATTTCTTGCCTTGGATTGCAAACGACAATGAGTATGAAGTGCCGATCTCGCCAGTAGGCAACGGCATGATTTTGCGGGCGCAGGCGTATCGAACTTCGCTGGGCGTGATTGGCAGCACCTTGTTTTGGTTGGTCTTATTTCTTTCTTGTATGACAGCATGGCTCTTGGTGAGCTCGTGGCGACATACGCGCCGACGCATTCAAACCCAAGCAGCGATGCTGCAAGAGACCAACTTTCGCCGAGCCATGGAAAACTCCATGCTCACTGGCATGCGGGCGCTCGATATGCAAGGCCGCATCAGCTATGTGAACCCTGCGTTTTGCCAAATGACGGGCTGGAGCGAGGCTGAGTTGCTCGGGTTGACCGCGCCGTTTCCCTATTGGCCGGAGGATGACCGCGAGCTATTGGCTTCGCGCTTGGAAGAGGAGTTGAGCGGGCGCTCCAGCCCCGGAGGTTTTCAGGTGCGGGTCAAGCGCAAGGATGGAGCGATTTTTGATGCGCGAATGTATGTCTCGCCCTTGGTAGATGGCAAAGGTGTGCAATCGGGCTGGATGACCTCGATGACTGACATTACTGAGCCCAATCGTGTGAGAAAGCAATTGTCTGAATCCTATGAGCGATTTACGACAGTGCTTGAAGGTTTGGATGCGAGTGTTTCAGTGGCACCGCTGGGTGGCGATGAGTTGCTGTTTGCCAACAAGATGTATCGCCACTGGTTTGGCAGCGTCTCCAGCGAGCATTTGCGTTTGGTGGAGGAGGCGGGCAGAGTCGATCAAACCAGTGCGCCGTCAGGTTTCAAAGATTCGACGCTAGGCGACTCAGTCGATGCCTTGGCGGGCTTGCCTGCCGAGGCAATTGCCTCGGCAGAATTGGCCACTGCCAAAAGCGAGAACGCAGAGATCTTCATTGCGCAATTAAACAAATGGCTAGAGGTGCGCTCGCGCTATTTGAATTGGACCGATGGCCGCTTGGCGCAAATGGTGATTGCCACTGACATCACGCCGCGCCGCATGGCCGAAGATTTGGCCGCACTCCAAGCTGAGAAAGCGCAAAGCGCCTCGCGCTTGATTACGATGGGCGAGATGGCATCGAGCGTGGCGCACGAACTGAACCAACCTCTCACAGCAATTTCTAACTATTGCACTGGCTTGATTGGCCGCATACAAGCCAAGCAAATTTCAGAAGAAGACATGCTCTTGGCACTGGAGAAAACTGCTCGTCAAGCGCAACGCGCGGGGCAGATCATTCAGCGCATCAGAAGCTTCGTGAAACGCTCTGCGCCCAACCGCACCGCCACCGAGGTGAGCCATTTGGTGAGCGAGGCGCTGGAGCTGGCCGAAATCGAGCTGCGCCGGCGGCAGGTGCGCTTGAGCTTTGATCTTGCGCCACGCTTGCCTAGCTTGCATGTGGATCCGATTTTGATTGAGCAGGTGCTGGTGAATTTGCTCAAAAATGCGGCTGAATCCATTGATACGGCGGGGCGACCAAGCCATAAACGCAGCGTGAAGCTCCAAGTGTATTTGGCCGAGAAAGAGGGTGTCGGTGAAGTGGTGGAATTTACCGTGACCGACACCGGCAAAGGCTTGGCCCCCGAAGTGATGCAGCGCTTATTTGAAGCTTTCTTTTCTACCAAGGCCGAAGGCATGGGCATTGGTCTGAATTTGTGTCGTTCTATCGTGGAGAGTCACCAAGGGCGGATGCAGGCGGAGAACCTCTACAATGGTGATGAGGTGATGGGATGTCAATTCAGTTTTTGGTTGCCGCGCCAACCCGTGCTGTTCGATGGTGGACGCACTGGGAGTTTCGCGGCATTGCAGGGCTGAATTCTGAGAGGTGCATGCACTGGAGTCACTATAAAATTAGGAGCACTCGACGCAGGTTTTATGCCGGCTAGATGCTGATTTGATCTTAAATTTAATGTTCTGAAGGTTGTTTCATGAGCTTGATCCCGAAAAAAGGC
>JAAUOI010000071.1 GCA_012036375.1 Allobrachymonas sp.
GCAGCGGGCAGGGCGCAGATTGAGCGGGTTTGAGGCATTGAACACACTTCCGGCAATCTGCCGTACAATCGCGAAATGAACCCGTATCGCAAAGGAGCACCCTCATGTCTGCCGCCACTGCCACGATTGAAACCGCTCGCTTAGAGGCCCGCATTTCCACCCATCTGCACAGCATGCTCAAACGTGCGGCTCAATTGCAAGGGCGCACGATGACAGATTTTGTGATCGATGCTGTGCAGTCTGCCGCCCGCACCACGATTGAGCAAGCCGATGTGCTCAAGCTCAGTAGCGCGGATCAAGAGGCGTTTGCGCAGGCTCTGCTCGCGCCGCCCAAGCCCAAAGCAGCTCTGAAGCGAGCCTTTGCCAAGCGCAACAAATTGCTCGCCTGAAATTGAGTCGCTTTGCATGAGCCGTTTTCAAGTCTCTCTGCTCAGCGCAGAGATGGATCGCAGCGATTTCGATTGCGGCTCCGAGCCGCTCAATCGTTATTTGCGCGAGCAGGCCACGCAAGACATGCGCCGGCGAATCGCTGCGTGTTTTGTCGCTCAGGACAATGAACAAGCACTTATTGCCGGCTACTACACCTTGGCATCAGCCAGCGTCTTGCTCAACGCCTTGCCGCCCGCCACGGCAAAGAAGCTGCCCCGATACCCAACAGTCCCCGCCATCCGCATGGGCAGATTAGCTGTCGATCAGCGCAGCAAAGGCCAAGGTCTAGGCGCAGCGTTGCTCGCCGATGCCCTGTCTCGCGCATTGAAATCAGAAATCGCAGCTTACGCGCTGATCGTGGATGCGAAAGATGTAGCGGCCGCAGAGTTTTATCGGCACCATGGTTTCATCGCCTTGCCAGAGGCAGCTTTAAGCCTTTTTCTGACGCTGGAAACGGCGAAGGCGGCGATGTGAAAGCGTTAAAACAGACGCAGAATTTAGATTATGAAAATCCATCAAATAAATTAACGGAACTCATTAATGAAAGCAGCAATTCTCGAATATCTTCGAAACCTAACACCGCAGGTTTTATTATTTTCACTGATGCTTTACCTGAGTTTAAATCTTGATCTTAAAAAATTGATTTGTCATGGATAGCAATAAAAAATTCGTTTGCATTTTCTTGTAATAACAAGTACTTTTTTTCCTTGCGTTTTTTATGTAATTTGATGAATTTCGTAGAACAGGTAATAACTTTTTCTGAAACGATGGAAATTAAAAGTTATCGTGCACAAAAACGTGGCGCGGGGTATCTTTTTAAGAATCTAATACCACTCGTTTGGAAATTCGATAAACTCTTTTTAGGAAAAGTAGCGATTATATTTGTCGTATTACTTGCCGGTACTTTGGTGGTCTTCGTATCAGCTATTCCTCCTGCCACTGCCTTGTTTAACTCAGTTAAATCAAACTGATTTCCCCACTGCCATCCCACACGCATACCCACTCGCCCAAGCCCATTGGAAGTTGTAGCCGCCTAGCCAGCCGGTGACGTCCATGACTTCGCCGATGAAATACAGGCCAGGTTGTTTTTGGCTTTCCATGGTTTGGCTGGAGAGTTCGCGGGTGTTGACGCCGCCTGCGGTGACTTCGGCTTTTTTATAGCCTTCGGTGCCGCTGGGGGTGAGGCTCCATTGGCTAAGGGCTTCGGCGAGTTGACTCAAGGCCTTGTCGCTGGCCTCGTTGATCGGGCGCTGCCAATCGGGTTTTTGTGCGGCCCAAGCGTCGGCCAAGCGGCTGGGGACGTGGGCGGCGAGCTCGTTGGCGATGAGTTTGCGCGAGCTTTGTTTGGCGCGGGTGAGGACGGCTGGAATGTCAGTGCCGGGGAGCAGGTTCATGCGGATCGGTGTGTTGCTCGCCCAATAGCTGGAAATTTGCAACACACTAGGACCAGACAGCCCGCGATGCGTGAACAGCACATCTTCATCAAAACTCGTGCGTTGCTTTTTATCACCCGTGGAAATCTGCACCGGCAGCGCGAGACCCGCGAGTTGCGCAAAGGGCTGCCACGATTGATCGTCAAAGGTCAGTGGCACGAGCGCGGGGCGCGGTTCGATGATGCTGTGGCCAAACTGCTTGGCCAGCCGATAGCCAAAATCGGTTGCACCGATCTTGGGAATGCTTAGGCCGCCAGTGGCGATCACCAAGTTACGGGAATACACCACACCATGGTCAGTATCAATTTGATAGCACTCTGCGCTTATTTTATGTAGGCTAACTGCCGATTCGGCTTCAAAAATGCCTTCTGGCGCAGTGCCGAAGTACACCTCCTGCACCGCACAGGGTTGCCAGCGCGACACGCTGCCTCCCGCAGCCTTCACTGCCTCTGATTCGCATTCGCGCAGCAGCATCGCAATCAAATCTTCTGCACTGCGGTCGCAAAACAATTGGCCTTTGTGTTTTTCGTGAAAGGCAATGCCATGCTTTTGCATCAGCGCCATGAAATCTTGCGGCGTGTAGCGAGAAAGAGCACTGCGGCAAAAGCGCGGGTTGTCGGAGATGAAATGCTTTTCTGGAGCGCGAATGTCCAAATCACGGTTGGTGAAATTCGCGCGCCCGCCGCCCGAGATGCGGATTTTCTCAGCCACTTTCTCGCTGTGATCAATCAGCAAAACAGAGCAACCGCGCTGCGCCGCAATGCCCGCGCAAAACAAGCCCGCAGCGCCTGCGCCGATGATCACTGCATCGAAATATTGAGTCAAATCAGTCTCTCGCCGGCATAGAATATGCGCAGAGTGCTATTGATTTCATAGTTTTCATAGGACAAAGAAAAGCCTACAGCCTTTCCAAGTGAATGGAAATTTAAACTGCTTCCAGAAGCCATTGGGCACATAGTCTCCGAGCACGCCGTATTTCTCGGGCCAGATTTTGTGGCTTTTCGCGGCAGTGCCAAAGAGGTAATCGAGAAAAGAAAAATGTGCCGCGTAATTCGTATCGAGCGCTTCTTTGTCTTGGCTGTGATGCCAATGGTGAAAGTTCGGCGTGACCAAGATGTAGCGCAAAGGCCCAAGGCGTACATTCACATTGCAATGGTTGAACACCGCTTGGAAGCCAACGATCACGATATACGCATCGATCACTTCTTTGCTGAAGCCGAGCACAAAGATCACGCCGAGCACCAAGGTGCGCGTCATCAGCAGTTCCAAAATGTGTTGGCGCGAGCCGGCCAGCCAATCCATGCTTTTGGCGCTGTGATGCACGGCATGCAAACGCCAGAGCCAAGTCTCGTGATAGGCGCGGTGCGTCCAGTATTGAACCAAGTCTGCGGCCAAGATGATGAGCAAGAGTTCTGCAATAAAAGGCAAACCTTGAATCCAAGCTTGCAGATCGCTTTTCACCGCCCAGCCTAATCCCTTGTGAACCATCAAATTGGTGGCCAGCAGCACGAAGCCGACGATCATGTGGTTGACGATGAAATGATGAAAATCGGTTTGCCATTCAGCGCGGAAGACCGGCTGATTTTTGCGATGCGGAAACAGCTTTTCGATGAAGATAAAAATCAGCGATGAGCCGAGCAAATCGAGAATGAACCAATCGAGGCCGATATACGGCGTGTTGTCGGCAAAGTCATTGACGGGGACTTTGTGACCGCCTAACACTGCGGTGAGCGCCACGAGCAAGAAGGCAAACGAGGAGAGCCAGCGGGCGCGGCCAAAAATAATGTTCACCAAGCTCAGGCCGCCGGCGATGGCGAGCGCCGCCAGCATGATGACTCGAATCACATCGACGTTATAGCTTTTGCGTAGCTGCGGCGTGGTCAGGTATTCAGGGAAATGAAAGGCCAAGACGCCTAAAAAGCAAAGAATCGCGAGGCTGAGCGCGATGATGCCGCTGATGATGCCGTGCCCAGTGCGTAGTTCGCCGTGGCCTTCGGTGAGTTGATTAAGTTTGTCGAGCATGCGCCCCTCCATGTGATGGGGCAGATGATAACGGCTGCTTAGCCCCAAGCGGCGTGTTGTGGTGCACTTTGCAAAGCTTGCTGCGCGGCAAACACATCGCCAATCAGCAGCACGCTGGGGCTGGCCAATTGGTGTCGCAGCACATCGCCAGCCAGTTGCTCCAGCGTTGTGTGATGGATACGCTGTTGGGGCAGGCTGGCGTGTTGAACGACAGCTACGGGTGTCTCTGGCTTCAAACCGACGAGCAAGCCATTGCAGATATGCTGCACGCCGCTCACGCCCATGTAAACCACGAGGCTGAGTTTGGCCTGCGCAGCCGTGCGCGAGAGCAGCGCCCAATCAGGGCAATCGCCGCCCGGCTTGGCATGACCTGTGATGAAGATCACGCCATGCGCATGCTCACGGTGCGTCAGCGGAGTGTGAAGGGCGGAGGCTGCGGCTAAACCTGAGGTGATGCCATTGATGACTTCCACCTCGACGCCAGCAGCTTGGAGTGCTTCAACCTCTTCGCCCCCGCGCCCGAAGATGAATGGGTCGCCGCCTTTGAGCCGTACGACAGTTTCGCCTTCTTTGGCGGCCATGATCATGAGCTTTTCAATGAAGGCTTGCGGCGTGGATTTGCAGCCGCCCCTCTTGCCCACCTGCACGATACGCGCGCCGGCGCGGGCATGCGAGAGCACGGCTGGATTGACCAAATCGTCCACCAGGATCACCGTGGCGCGGCTAATGGCCTTGGCGGCTTTGAAGGTGAGCAACTCAGGGTCGCCTGGGCCAGCGCCCACGAGGAGCACCTTGCCTGCATACTGGGCGTTGAGGGCAGTTGTCATGTTTTCTCCTGCATCAAACGCATGAGATGCAAGATGTGTTCCACCTGCTGGGCAATTGGCTCGGGCGTGGGCAATTGGCCTTGCAAAACCGCTTGGGTGTAAGCGGCTGTAGCGGCAGCATCGCAGGTTTTAGGCCAATCAGGCAGACTGGCCAATGAGCCTTCTTGCGCATCGCATAAAGCAATCGGCTGGCCGTGTACAAAGCCATCCATGCGCGGGCGGCGGCGTGCATCGGCCACACTTTCGCCCTCCGTGCCGCGCAGCAGCATGGCGTGGCTTGCTGTGAGCTGAAGCGTCTCGGTCATGGAGGTCAGATACTCAGGATGGGTGTAGCTGCTGATGATGAGCGCATCGGGTCGATTCGTGGGGTTCATCAGCTTGACGAGGCTGTGCGCTGAGTTGCGCAAGCCAATGGTGCGGCGTACTTGCAGCAGGCTGTTCAGTGCGGGGCAAAGCGCATCGGTGGATACATGCAGTGGCAAGCCCGCTTGGTATGCCGTTTGATTCACTATTGAATTGATAGCATTCGGCGCAGATTCTATGCCGGCTAACACCTGATTTGGCTTAAAAAATGAGCCAAATGCATGCTCCCATACGGCTTGCGTGGGCACGCGCGAGGCTTCTGAATTACTGCCATGGATGAGCACTGCAAAGCCGTGCGCCGCCCCTTTGCGAGCAAGCAAAGCGGCGAGTAATGTGGTCAGCCCCGGCAGCTTACGAGCCCCGTTGTAGCTGGGGATCACGACCACGGGTTGATCGAACTGCACCTTGGCCAGACGTGCATGCGCAGCATCCAAAAAGCCCGCCATCTCCTGCGGCGACTCGCCTTTAACGCGCATGGCGATGCAAAACGCGCCAATTTCTAAATCACTGACCTGGCCGTCTAACACCAAACCCAGCAAATCAGCCGCTTGGCTTCGCGTGAGAGAGCGAGCACCTTCCTTGCCACGGCCGATTTCTTTGATGTAGGGGGCGATGCTGCTGGCTTGGGTCATGGACTGATTGTCGCGCGTGGCTGATAACGGTTGGTGATGAGCTTATGCCAACTATTTTTTGTT
The DNA here is from genome assembly GCA_012036375.1 of Allobrachymonas sp. Classification (GTDB taxonomy): domain Bacteria; phylum Pseudomonadota; class Gammaproteobacteria; order Burkholderiales; family Burkholderiaceae_C; genus JANMDU01. Next base: position 5,770 of record JAAUOI010000071.1, read on the forward strand.
CCAAATCTCAAGGAGCTCGCTAGAGGCGAGTTGGCGGATGCCGTTATCTTGCAAGATACTTTCTGTTGCGGCCACTATCTGTTGATGCGGCAGCACAATGGATTCAGCACCTTCTTGATCAAATTTCAAGATCACCAATTCCTCTTTGTGATCGCGCAGCATGGTGACCAAATGCTCCAAACTTTTCACCGGGCGGTCGTTCACAGACAGCAGCACCGAGCCAAAGCGATTGTCATAGCCTGACATCAGACGATGCGGGAAGAAAGGCGAGCTGATCACCACCAAATCTTGGCGTTGCTCGCTTGGCTTCTCGGCCATGCGCGTAATAAGAGCATGCGCGTTGAACACATAGTTGTTGATCGTGCCGATGCTGTTGCTGAAGAAATTGCGAAATTCCCATGTAGCGCGGGAAAACACAATCGGCCCATAAATGAAATACGAGGGATAAGCGCCACCCAAACCGCTGACCAAACGCGCCCGATTAGCGCTGACGGGCAATTCAATCTCCTGTGCCTTGCCATCGCGCACCACCGTCAGCGGCAGCTTACCGTTGCGTGTGGCGCGTTGGACATGCACTTGGAACTGCACGTTCAAATCAGGTGTGAGCGCCACCAAGCCTTGGTTGTTAATATCCACCCCGCCGATGCGCGAGATCACATCCCATTCTTTGAGCGGATAGTTTGCGCTTTTCGACGCGGGCTCTTTGACCACCATGCCGCGCACCATTGAGTCGAGCTTCAGCAACTTGCGCAGCGCAGGGTTTTCTAGCGTTTGCAGCTCGTCAAACATTTTGGGTTTGCCGTCGTATTTTCCATCGGCGATGTCTTGGATGAAAAGATTGATTTCCTCGTTGGGAATGATGTAGCCAATGTTTTGCGAATTGCTGATGATGGAAAACGCCAAGCCAATCATTTTGTCTTCCGCAAACACTGGGCCGCCACTGTTGCCGGGGTTGATCGCCGCATCAATTTGAATGCGCAAGCCTGCCGTGGGGAAACTGTATGAAGTGAATTCAATGCGCGAGACGATGCCTTTGGTGATCGACAGTGAGTTACCGCCCACAGGGTAGCCATAAGCCAGCACACTGTCTTTGACCTCGGGCAAACCTGCGTCGCGCTTGATGGGCGGTCGGTCTTTGAAAAACGAAGCGTCTTCCAACTCGAGTACGGCTAAATCAATGCCGCGTGCAACAGCCACTACATTGGCTGCAAACTTATCGCCACCCTCGCGCGACTGTACCTCTACCTTGCTAGCGTAATTCACGACATGCGCATTGGTCAGGATGCGGTTGCCTTCAATCACCACACCCGAGCCGGTGCTCTCGCTGGCAGCGGCCTTACTCCAAGGGCGATACATGTCGGGCTGGCGAGCCGTGGTATAGATTTTGACCACCGAGCGCTCGATTTGTGCAGTGCGAGCGGGTTGGGGGCGATTGCTTTGCTGTGCAACCGCCTGAAAAGCACTTGCTAACAAGCTGACCACCAACACAGTAGTTCGAAAAAACAAAAGACTCATTGCACACCTCTGGACACAGATGTGTTCGATTGTAGGCGGATGCCTTTCACACGCTTCTTGGCTATGCGCAGACAGGCTGTAGGCGAATGATCTTTTTGAGCTGTGGCACGCAGCTGCCGCAATTCGTCCCGCATTGGAGTACGCTTTGCAATTGCGTGAGGCGTTCTTCCTCACTGCCCATGCAATGCTGTAGTGTGGTTTCGATCTCAGGCTGAGTGACGTTAAAGCAAGTGCATATTTGTGCGCCTTTGGATTGGATAGCGACAGGGGCTTGTGCACCGGGGGCGAGCAGGAGGCGGCCATAGCTCGTGGCATCAAGCTCTTCTTGCAGCAGCGTCGTGATCCAAGCTTGGGCGCTGGTGTCGCCAGCCAGCAAGAAACCGTCGACCAAGGCTTTGCTGCCGTCATGTTGAACGCGAATCGCGCGACGCTGGCCGCGTTTTTTATCGGCGTAGCGCAGCGTGTCTGCGCCTTGCAGGCCGAGGATGCTTTCGATGTCATGAAGGACAGGATCGCTTTTCGCGTCATCGGGTTGGTCATACGCCGCCGCCCGGAACAAGATGCCTTGTTTTTCTCTACCGAAGGGTACGCAGCTTGTGAAGGGAAAGCGATCCATTAAGCGTTTGAGTTGCTCACGGGTCTCCCAAGCTTTCTCATGTGGTAGCCAGCTCACAGCAAGTAGCGTCCAAGGCATGTCGGCCTTGAGAATTTTGACTGCCGCATGCTTGAGCTCAGGTTGTTTGGATGTTGGGCAATAGCTACTGGTGGTGATCGCATTCACACCACCGATGCGCTCTCCTGTGCTGGACAAGCCACTCAAATACTCGCTGCCCCAATGCATGGCGATGAAGGCTTGTGTGACGTTGATTTCAGCGCTGGCTTGCACGGGCAGCAAAAGCGAGCCACGTTTGCTGGTGACGTGTACCAAATCGCCTTCTTTCAAGAGACGGCGGCTCATGTCTTGCGCGTTCATCTGCACCACGGGCTCGGGCACATGGCCGAAGAGTCTTCCCAAAGTGCCGGTGCGGCTCATGCCATGCCATTGGTCTCTGAGTCTTCCTGTGGTGAGGCTGAACGGATAACGCGATTCGCGGGGTTCAGCCACGGGTTTGTAGGCGTGCGCTACGAATTTGGCTTTGCCATCGGGCGTGGGGAAGATGCCGTCTTCGTAGAGGCGCTGCTTGCCTTGCGATTGACCTGTTGCGAAAGGCCATTGCTGAGGGGCTTGATCGAGCAGCGCATAGCTCAAGCCCGTGATGTCAAGATCACGGCCACGCGTGGATTCGCGGTGTTCATTCCAGATGTGCTCTGGGCTGGAATAGTTGAGGAAGAAATTAAATGGGGTCTGACCCCATTTAATTTTCTCTAAGCGTTGTGCGAAATCTTGGGCGATTTGCCAATCGTGGCGTGCTTGGCCGGGTGCGGGTACTGCGGTGCGGACTCTTGTGATGCGGCGTTCGCTGTTGGTGACTGTGCCTTCTTTTTCGCCCCAAGTGGTGGCGGGGAGTAAGAGGTCGGCATAGCGGGCGGTTTCGACATTCACAAAGGCTTCTTGCAAGACGACGATTTCGCAGCGCTCCAGTGCGCGGCGCACGGTGGCTTGATCGGGCATGCTTTGCGCGGGATTGGTGCAGGCGATCCACAGCGCTTTGATTTCGCCATCGGCTGCGGCCTGGAACATTTCTACCGCTGTTTTGCCGGGTTTGGAGGGTACGTCTTTCACTCCCCAAAGTGCAGCCACTTCTGCGCGGTGCGCGGGATTGGCCATGTCGCGGTGTGCGCTGATCAAATTCGCCAATCCGCCGACCTCTCGGCCACCCATGGCATTGGGCTGGCCAGTGAGCGAGAACGGGCCAGCCCCTGGTTTGCCGATTTGCGCGGTAGCTAAATGCAGATTGATGAGCGACGCATTTTTCGCTGTGCCGCTGCTTGATTGATTCAGGCCTTGGCAGTAGAGGCTGAGTGTTGCGGAGCTTGTGGCGAAGAGCTTGGCTGCTGCGAATAGATCGTCTTTTTTGATGCCACACAGTTGCGCGACATGCTCGGGCGTGTAGTCGCGAGCCAGAGTTTTGAGTTCGTCAAAGCCATTCGTGTGCTTGGCGATATAGTCCGCGTTAATCCAGCCTTCCCAGAGCATGATGTGCAGCATGCCGTTGAACAGCGCGACATCGGTGCCGGGCAAGAGTGGCAAATAAAAATCGGCGATTTCTGCCGTGTCGGTTTTACGCGGATCGGCAAAAATAATTTTGAGATCGGGATTATTTTTCTTCGCTTCTTCAATGCGGCGAAACAAAATCGGATGGGCATAGGCCGTGTTACTGCCCACGATGAAAATGCAGCTTGCGTGATTCACATCGTCGTAGCATGCTGGCGGCGCGTCCGCCCCCAGCGTTTGCTTGTAGCCCGCGACTGCGCTGCTCATGCACAGGCGTGAATTCGTATCAACATTGTTCGTGCCGATCTGGCCTTTAACGAGTTTGTTGAAAACATAATAGTCTTCCGTGAGCAATTGGCCGCTGATGTAAAAGCCCACGGCATCTGCGCCATGCTCTGCAATAATTTGTGCGAACGAAGTCGCTGCGAAATCTAAAGCGTTATCCCAGCTCACGGGCTTGGCAGCCTCACCCCGATGCTCGCGCCGCATAGGCTGCAAGAGCCGCGTTTGCTGCGTGATCGGGCTGCAGGCGGTGAGCGCGAGCGTTGAGCCTTTGGTGCAAAGCCTACCAAAGTTCGCCGGATGATCCGGGTCGCCGCGCACACCCGTGATCTGCGCACCTTCACTTTCAATGATCACGCCGCAGCCCACACCGCAGTACGGACAGGTGCTTTTGGTTTCTTTCATTTCGAGAGTCAAGCAGCTACAGCACGCCGCGCAGGCCCTGCAATCGGGCGTGTTTCGTCAACGGCGTGGCTTGCTAGCTCGGCAGTGTCTAAATACACCTCGCCGTCTTTGACTTGCACCGTAAACTTTGGCGTGCAGCCTTCATCAGGCGCTTTGGCGCAGCCGTCAGACAGGCCAATGTTCCAGTTGTGTAGCGGGCATGCCACTGATTGGCCATGCACGATGCCTTGCGAGAGCGGACCGCCTTTGTGGGGGCAACGATCCAGCAGGGCAAAGACTTCATCGGCAGAGTTGCGAAAGACAGCTACATCCAAGCCCTTTTCACGCGAAACGCGACGCGAGCCGAGAACGGGAATGTCAGAGACGAGGCAGATTTTTTTCCAAGTGGTCATGGGTGAAATGTCTATGTAACGCGAAAAGCGCGAAAAGAACGCGAAAAACGCAAAAATGAAGGAGAGATTGTTTCGATAAATTTTTTCGCGATTTTCGGCTGTTCTTTTTGCGTTTTTCGCGTTACCTGGTTCTAGAAGTTAAACCGCCAAAGCCTCAAACTGTCGTGTATCCACAGCCGCTTTGTCGAATTCAAACCAAGGATCGGGCTCGCCATCCAACGCGAATTGCAGGCGCTCCCAGAGCGCCTTACGGCCTTCATGATCGCTAAGATTTTTTTCTTGACGTAATCCAAGCCCACGCGCGAGACGTAATGCACCGTGCGCTCCAGATACCAGCCTTCTTGGCGATACAGCTCACAAAATGCGCCCGTGTATTCCAGCACTTCTTCTGCCGTTTTGAGCTTGGTGAAGAAATGCGCCACCTCGGTTTTGATGCCGCCATTGCCAGCCACATACATTTCCCAGCCACTGTCCACGCCGATGATGCCCACATCTTTGATGCCTGCTTCGGCGCAGTTGCGCGGGCAGCCGCTGACGGCGAACTTCACTTTGTGCGGGGCATACATGCGCCACATGGCTCGCTCTAAATCTTTGCCCATTTGCGTCGAGTCTTGTGTACCCATACGGCACCATTCGCTGCCCACGCAGGTTTTTACCGTGCGCAGTGCTTTGGCGTAAGCGTGACCGGAAGGCATGCCGATGTCTTTCCACACATTGACGAGATCTTCTTTTTTCACGCCAAGCAAATCGATGCGCTGCCCGCCGGTGACTTTGACGGTGGGGATCTTGTATTTGTCCACTGCATTTGCTATGCGGCGCAACTCGTCAGCCGTCGTCTCGCCGCCCCACATGCGCGGGATCAC
>JAAUOI010000072.1 GCA_012036375.1 Allobrachymonas sp.
GTAGCGGCGGGCCCATTTCAACAACGTGCCTACCGAAATCGTGGTCCGCGCCGAAAACGGGATGTCATAGTGAAGCGCGGCCAGTTCACGGGCGCGCACTTCGCGCCCACTTGCCTTGCCCACGGCCGATAGCTTGCGCAGTACCTCGCCCCAGGTGTGATCCGCCTCAATCAAATCCACGCTCACCCCTGCGCTGCGGATTTGATCGATCACCACGGGCGGGCCGGCTTCGGTGGTGGCGATGATGGCTTGAGGTTTGAGCGAGAGCAGCCCTTCGGCGGACAGGGCTCGCATGTAGCCCACTTTGGCCGTGCGCTGCGCGGCTTCAGGAAAGAGGCTGGTGGTGTCAGTGCCTACCAGCTGGCCTTCAGCGCCCAGCAGATAAGCCATCTCGGTAATGCCGCCACCGAGCGTCACGAGACGTGGAAGCTTCGTCTGCGAGTGTGCAGCCCCCACAGCCACAAAACATCGCTGCGCCCAGGCTTGCGGGCTTTGACCACACGGGGGCTGCGAGCGCGAGCGCCGAAGATCGAAGCAATGCGGCGCGGCGGTTCAAAAAGCGGTGTGTCATGGCGCGGGTCTTTCATGCGAGGTTTTGAACGGGTTCAGGCGTGCGGCCAACGGGCTTGAAGCCCGGTGTGTTTTGCGCGATATGCCAGCACACGCCGCAAGGGTCGATCACGGCGAATTCCGTCATGCCCCAAGGCTGCTGTTGCAGGGGCGTCACGCGCACGCCATATGATGCGTATTTGATCGCGAGTTGTGCCGATTGCATTTGTGCAAACCAGGCCTGCACATCGCTTACCAGCAGATGCATCACCATGTTGTGTGCATGCGCGGGACGGTAGAAGTTTTGCAATAAAAAAGCCGATTCACCGAATGCGAAGAAAGCAATATCCATGTGCTCAGAGCGCTGCTCAAAACCCATATCGGTGTAGAAAGCTTTGCTCAATGCAAAGTCTTTGGCAGGAACGAAGGTCTTCAGTTGCAGGGCATCAAGCGGCGGCATGTTCCCCTGCCTTTTCTAAACTGGCGAGATCGGCCACGATTTTTTTCCATGCCTCTTTTTCCGGTTGCCCCGGCTTGCGTGCGCCAAAAAACATGGCCATCAAATCGCCTTGGTCATCAAACGCTTCGACCGAGGTGACCACGCCATCGGCGGTGGGTTTTTCGACCGCCCAGACGTTGGCAATGCTGTCTTCGCGCAAATGCAAATTGAAATTCGGATCGATCACATTGAGCCACTGCACGCCGCGAATGTCCATCGGTTCGATGCGTTTGACGGGGCCGGTATGAATCTGAATGCAGGCTGGGCTGCTGACAAAGCACATGATGGGCGTGCCATCAAACGAGGCCTCCATCAGCAAATCGCGGAGGGTCTGCTGGCCCAAAGCACGGGTGAATTGGCCGTTTGCCAAGCGAAAGCTTTGTTGGCGCTCGACTTCATGATCGCGCAGCAGGCCGAAGAATTCGTGCGTGTCTTTCATCTGCGCCCACGCCGCGAGCAGGGCGGCGGCATCTCGGCTGTCATCGCTGGGGATGCTGGGCTTGGGTGGCGCTGGCGTGAATACGGCAGGGCGGCGTTCAGCTTGGCTGGGTGGCACACAATAAGCGCCAATGCTCATCTCCCAAGCCTCCAGATCGGTGGCCTCGCGCGGAAAGATTTTGTGAATGGCTTTGCCATGCGCATCAAAGAATTGCAGGCTGGTGTTGGGTCGGTTTTGGGGATTTGCGGCCAATTCTGTGACGGCAAAGCCTGCATGCCATTTGTCAAAAACAGGCGCAGATCAATGTCTTCGCCCAGCGCCAAACCCATATGCCCCTGCGCTGAGATCTTTTTATAAATGCCAGTTTTCTCATGCACGGTGCTCTCGTTGCGCGTGAGTGCGAGCAGCGGGCCGCACAGCTCTAAGCTTTGGAGCAGCTCCACCCAAGGCCCTTGGAGGAGACGTGCCTTGGGTGGATACGCATGCTCGCCGCAGTGCGCTGCCACGGCTTCTCCCTCACTGATTCCGATGCTCTCAGCCGCTTCTTTGGCGCGTTTGCCTGCGGTGCGCGCGATGGAAAATCGCTCGCGGATGTTTTCTTGGTTCATTGCAACTCCTCTGATGTTCATTCGGTTTAAAAATCAGCCACCAGCGAAACGCTGAATTTGCGCCCCGGCTGGGTGTAGGCATCTAAGAAAGCGGCAGTGCTGGACACGCCCTGTACATCAGTCCAGCGCCAGTATTTTTTGTTGGTGAGATTGCTCACGGCAGCATTCAGGCGCAGCGCTGAGTTGATCTTCCATTGCGTGGTCAGATCCAAAGTGGTGACGCTCCCGGGCAGGAACTGAGTGTTGGCAGGGTTGGTGCCCGCGCCAGCCAGATCAACATCTGCTGCTTTTTTCGCGCTGGTGTGGGCGGCTATCAGCGAGACACTGCCCCACGCAGCTTCATGACGTAAGCCGAGATTAAATTTGGCCGGCTCAATAGAGTTGAGCGGCTTGCCCGTGGCTGAATCTTTGCCTTTGGATTGTGCATAAGCGAAAGGCACGGACCATTTGCCCGCTGTGCCGCTTGAGCCCGACAGTCTGTACTGCCCTTTGAATTCCAAGCCTTGAATGCTGGCGTTTTGCACATTGATGGATTGGAAGACCGTTGGGTTGCCGGGTGCGCCCGTGCCGCCCACCACTTGGTTGTCTTTGATGAAATCGCGGTAGCTGGAACGATACACCGAGGCCTCCAGTGCCCAAGGCCCTTGCGCACCTTTGATGCCCAATTCGATCGAGCGGGCTTTTTCAGGCTTCAGATTCGGATTGGGAACAGTTTTATAAAACGCAGTGACGTTTTCAAAGAATCGGTTGAGTTGATCGGGCGTGGGTGCGCGAAAGCCTGTGGCCCACTGGCCAAATAGCGTCCATTCAGGCGTCACTAAAAAGGTGCCGCCCAGCTTGGGCGATAGCGCTGAGCCCGATAACGCGGTGGCCACGCCCGCAAAGCCTGTTTGGCTTGGCTTGATGTTGAAAGAATCCCAGCGCAATGCAGGAATCAGACTCCAGCGCTCGCCCACGATTTCGTTTTGGATAAACAGTGCGGTGGTGGTGTCGGTGGTTTTGGGAAAGCGCTTGAGCGGGAATGTCTCACCAAATGGCGGCACGACCCCGGTGTTGAGATTGGTCACATCCGTGCGCACATGGTCGATGCCGTATGTGATTTTTTGAGCAGCACCGCCATCCATGCGAATCATTTTTTCAGCCTGCACACCCAGCTGCACGGTATCTTCGTTGTACGTGACATCGCGCACACGATCGGCTGCCGTGTTGCGGTCTTCTTTCGCGACGGATCGTGATTTTGCTTTTTGTAGGCTGACCACGCTTTGCAAATTGTCTGCCAGTGTTGCGCCCAGCTTAAAGCGGCCTTCCCAGCTCAGGCGGTCGCGGCTTTGATTGGTATCGGCCACTGTATCGAGCACTGCGCCTGCAATTTGAGTCGCGCTGCCTGTGAAAGGCTTTTTAGCGCGTGTGGACAGTAGCTCGTAATCTGACTGCTGATCGATATGCTGGAGGGCGAAGGTGTGTTTTTGCACACCGCTCGGTTGAAAAACAAACTTAGCCAGTACGGATTTGCTGCGGTCTTTTTGTGGGTTGGGCGTGGTGCGATCCACATTGGCCACATCGTTGCTGCCTTTGTTGTCCAGCTCTTTCGCGCCACTGAGCTGGAGGTTGATCATCCATTGCAGCGAGTCGCTGGCTTTGCCTGCCACCGTAGCGCCCAGCCCAAGGCCTGAGTCATCGCTGCTGTAGTTAATGCCCGCCCGGCCACCAATGGTTTTGCCTTTGGTTAAAAAGTCCTCGGGTTGCAAGGTGATGAAGTTAACCATGCCTGCCAAGCCATCCGAGCCATAAAGTGCGGATGCGGGGCCTTTGATGATTTCAAACCCGTTTGAGCAAGCCCACATCTTGGTAATCGCGGCCAAACGAGTTGCTTCCAAAAGCGTAACTTTTTGGCTCGCGGATGCCGTCCGTCAAAATCAGCACCCGGTTGCCTTCGAGGCCGCGAATGTTAAAGCCCGCGTTGCCATCACGGCCGGTGCTCGTGCCTGCCAAGCTGAATCGGGCGGGAGCGCGTTTGACCGAGACGTTGGGAATATCGCGCACCAAATCGCGAATATCGCGCACCATGCTCGACTCTATTTGCTGAGCGTCAATGACTTCGACAGTGGCTGGCACATCGTCTTTGTTTTGCTCACTTCGCGAACCGCTCACGATAATGGGCTTGAGCGTGGCCTCTGCAACAGCTGGCTTCGGTGATGGAGCAGTTTGTCCGCTTGTTTGCGCCCATGAAGCCGAGCCGAATGCCAGCATTAAGGCGATGCTCAGAGGCTTGAGGGTTGCTGAGAAAGGTGTCGCGCGGGAATGTAAGAAGGGTTGTTGCATGAGGCATCCAGAAGATCAAAAAGCTCGGCATAGGCCGGGGGAGGATTGAGCTGGCTGCCTAGGTGCTGCGTCTATGTGAGCAGCGATGAGGGTGCTGGCAAAAAAGTATTGTATCAAATTAAATGAGAATGGTTCTCATTCACATAATTTCTCTGGGTGTTTAGCCGGTAGCAACGCGGCCAGTGCCGCTGCGCTGCATAATTCAATCATCAGCCACTGCGGCTCTGCGCCAAAGCCAGCCAACGATCCATGATGCATCCATCGATTGCATCGTCAGATACAAGTTGGAGCTCGCATGATGGCCATTCAATCGGATTTATTTCGTTATACGCCGCGTCGCAGTGTGCTGAAAGCTGCGGGTCTTATAGCGACGGCACAGCTTGCAGCGCCTCTGTTTGCACAAGCTACGTGGCCCACGCGCCCCGTGCGCATCATTTTGCCGTTTCCTGCGGGAGCAACCTCAGATGTGCTCGCTCGCGTACTCACCGACCGCCTTGCCACCACGCTGGGCCAACCCTTCGCAATAGAAAACAAAGTCGGTGCAGGCGGCACGCTGGGCAGCGCCGAGGCCGCCAAAGCCGCGCCAGATGGCTACACGTTGCTGTGGGGCACGGTTAGCTCGCTGGCAGTGGCACCTGCGCTGTTTCCCAATGTGGGCTACGACCCGGCCACCTCATTTGCCCCAATTGCACAGGTGTTTCGCATCGCGCATGTGGTGAGCGTGCCAGTGAACCATCCTGCCAAAACGCTGCAAGAACTGCTGGCGATGGCGCGCGAGAAGCCCGGGGCGCTCAGCTACGCCAGCTCAGGCAATGGCACCATCTCGCATTTGATTGGCGAGCTGCTGCTGGGCCGCACCGGCACCAAGATGCTGCATGTGCCTTATCGCTCTGCGCCGCAAGGGCAGGCCGATCATATTTCTGGCCGCATCGATGTGCGCTTTGACACGCTGGTTGATGGCCGCCCAGCGGTGCAAGCGGGTCACACGCGAGCATTAGCCGTGACGAGCGCCACGCGCGTGCCGAGCCTGCCCAGCGTACCGACGATGGCCGAGGCAGGGGTGCCCGATTTCGTCGTGAATGGCTGGTTTGCGTTCGCCGCGCCAGCTGGTACGCCCGAGCCCATCACGCAGCGCATGAGCAGCACATTGCTAGAGATTTTGCAGCGCAAAGACACGCTGGATGCGCTTGCGCCACACGGTGTAGAAGTTGCTCACCTGCCACCTGCACCATTGCGCGAGCATATTGCCAAAGAAGCCAAGCGATTTGGCGATGTGGTGCGGCAGCTGGGTATCCAGCCGGGCTGAGCTGATATCCAAAGTGATTCTTAGGCATGCTGATTTACTATGAATTCAATAGCACTTTGCGCAGATTCTATGCCGGCTAGAGGCTTAAAATGCTTTAAAAATGCATGGTCAGGGCATGTTGAGGATGCGCTCTGACCATGCTCACGACAGAGCGGCTTTTAGTTCACGCATTTCGCGCAAACCCCTTGCGCGTTGAGGAAAGAGGGCACAGCTTGCTGGCCTTTGGTCTTCAAATACGTGCCAATCAGCGCCATCGCTTCGCTGAGTTTCTCGTCAGCTTCTAGCGGGGTCAGCTCGTGGCATTCGGTGCATTCAAAGTTGCCTGTTTCTTGCTCTTGCGCCAATGCAAACCGCCAACTGCGATCAGAGTGCCTGACTTTGCGCAGCAAGCCCGCTTGGCACAAGCGCTCCAAGATGCGATACAGCGTCACGCGGTCTGGCTTGTTGCTCGCATCCAGCGCGATCACAAGCCGCTCCAGCTCCTCATGGCTCAGCGCTGAATGCGCCTGCTGCATCAGCTCCAGCACCAGCAAAGTGGCTTGCGTGACGCGCAAACCTTTGGCGTGCAGCAGCGCAGGCCAATCAGGCTCGGTATGCGGCGGGTGTGCAGGCTTCATGGCAGTGGAGTCAGATGGGTAGGCCATAAGGGTAACTCAAGATGAGGTGTGGAGGGCAAGCTTGAAAAACAAAAGGAATGACAGAAAGCGCAACATAATTGCATTATCATAATGCTACTTAGTTGCAATATCAACCTGAAAGCCTGCCTGCCATGCTACCCCCAAGCTCATCCAAACCATCTTCTCGCCGCTTGCCCACCACCGTCCTCTCTGGCTTTTTAGGCGCTGGCAAAACCACGTTGCTCAATCATATTTTGCGCAACCGCGAGGGTCTGAAAGTTGCCGTGATCGTGAACGACATGAGCGAGGTGAATATCGATGCTTCGTTGGTAGAAAAATCTGCTGAAAACGCGGGCACAGCGCTGTCGCGTACCGATGAAAAATGGTGGAGATGAGCAATGGCTGTATTTGCTGTAGCTTGCGGGAAGATTTGCTGATTGAGGTGCGCAAATTAGCGGAAGAAGGGCGTTTTGATTATTTGCTGATCGAATCAACCGGCATCGGCGAGCCCATGCCGGTGGCCGCCACGTTTGATTTTGAAGATGAAGAAGGCCAATCGCTCAATTCTGTGGCCAAGATCGACACCATGGTCACCGTGGTGGATGCGCTCAATCTGCTGGCTGATTTCAACAGCCAAGATTTGCTGGCGCATCGCGGCCAAACAGCGGGGGATGAAGACAATCGCAGCTTGGCCAACTTGCTGGCCGAGCAAATTGAATTTGCCGATGTGATCGTGGTTAACAAAATAGATTTGGTCAGCGGTGTGCAAAAGCAGGCGGTGATCTCAGCGATCAAGGCGCTCAATCCTGTGGCAGAGATCATCGAGGCTACGCAAGGCAATGTGCAGCTCAAGAAAATCTTAGGTACTGGCAAATTTGATTTAGAGCAAGCCAGCGCCATGCCCGGATGGGCGCGTGAGCTGGAAGGCAAGCACACACCTGAGACGGAGGAATACGGCATTGAAAGCTTCGTGCTGCGCAGCCGCGAGCCGCTGCATCCGCAGCGATTTGCTGAGCTGATGGACAGCGATATTCCTGGCTTGTTGCGAGCCAAAGGCTATGTGTGGCTGGCCAGTCGCCCCAGCTGGGGTGGTGAATTTCTCTCGCGCGGGGCGCGTGAGCACGCATGAGCCGGTTGGCCAATGGTGGGCAAATGCGCCCAAAGACCGCTGGCCACCACAAGGCACGGGTGCACGCCGCGCGATCGATGAGCGCTGGCAAGAGCCTTGGGGCGACAGGCTCAATGAAGTGGTGTTCATTGGTGCGGGCGTGCAGCGCGAGCAGGTCGAGGCGGCTTGGAAAAAAGCGCATTTGAACTTCACTGAAACACGCAAGGGCATGGCGCATTGGAGAAATCTGCCTGATCCGTTTCCGTCTTGGGAGAAAACGGCAGCTTGATTTCCGCCGTCTATTTTTTTCAACTTCTTTGATTTTTAGGCCATGACAACATACTTGACTCCATGCATCCTCGCAAAATTGAGCGCTCTTTGTATCGCACTCGCCCTCGCTGGTTGCGCATCCACCGCAGGCAACGACAAGAGCGAGGCGCGTTTGTGGCGCGCTGTGTTGGTAGGCACGGCAGACGCAGTGCCCGTGGCTCGGGTGATCGATGTGGCTGAAGAGGAGTTGGTTAAAGAATTCAAGCTTGACTCTGTGTCAAACATCCGGCCGGGCAGGCATGCGCATGAATGGCTGCTGGTGAGCCGTGAGCCAGGCGCGGTGCGCACGTTGCATACGGGCATGCGTGAGGAAGACCACGGGGATCACAAACACTGGATGGCAAAAGCGCCCGAGCTGTCTGAGCCGCTGGTATGGGGCAAGCGCCCCTCGCACGCGAATGCGGGCGGCAATCGCGTGGCAGCGTTTTTTGATGGCGATGGCGTAGCGCGCGTGTTCCAAACCAATGATGCGAAGAAAGAAGCGGTTGTAGGCGAGCTCAATTCTGGCAAGTCGCATCATGGCATCGCTGTGCCGCTATCGCAGCGCGGGCGCTTGCTGCTGTCGCGCCCTGCGCCCGAGGGAACTTTGCCGCTGGGCGTGAACTTGGTAGAGAGCAACGGGCAAATCGTTATACCGGGGCCAGATTGCCCGCGCCAGCATGGCGATGCGGCGCATCAAGGCATGATTTACTTTGGCTGCGCCGCTCATTTGGTGGTGTTTTCTGAAGCGCAAAGCAACTTTCGTGTGGTGAACTACCCAATCGGTACGCCGCCTGAAAAGTTGGTTCGCAACATCGTGGCGTCTGCGTTGCAACCTCAGTTGCTGGCTGATTTTGGCCCGAATGGTTTGCTGGTGATTGATTCCCGCAGCATGGGCATGAAGCCTGTTGACCTGGCTGCCAAAAGATTGCACTTCACGTGGGACCGCGCCGCGCCGCGCTATGCCTTTGCCCTGACTGACGATGGCCGCTTACACCGCGTGGACACGCACAGCGGGAAAATTGAAACTCAAGCTGCCGTGATGCCCGCGTGGACAGAGGCGCTGAGTGTAAAAAAGACATGCCTGCACCGCGCTTGGCCGCAGCAGCAGCAGGCCGTGTGATTGTGACCGATGCGCGGCAAGAAAACATGCTGATCTTGGATGCCAGCAGCTTGAAACTGATCGACACATTCAAACTCGGCATGCAGGTCAGTAGCATGGCGCTGGTGTCTGTTCCTCTGGATGGCGATTAAACCAAGGTGGCTGTGAGACAATCGCGCGATGACAACCTCTCATACGACTCAGACACTGTGGCGCAGTACATCGCTGCTGCGCTGGGTGCTGTGGGTGTATTTGATGTCGTTGACGGTTGCTTTGGTCAGCCCCTTGATCAAGCCCCAAAACATGCAACTGCTGTGCACGTCCGCAGGCATGACGCGATTGCTGGCGGTGGATGATGCGGGTCAGCCGCAACTGGCCGAGCACGGCAAGGATTGCAATCTTTGCTTGTCGGCTGTGGCTCTGCCAGGCGCTGTGTTTTCTCCGACTTTTCAAACCATTGGGCGCACATCACGCCTGAATTTGGCGAGCCAGCGGTTTTTACGCTGGAAAGCCTAGCGCCACCCCCTCGCGGCCCTCCCTCGATCTGACGTTTCTTACGTTTGCGTGCTTGTGCCTTTTGGTGCAGGCTACTCTTTGTTTGTGATGTTCTATTTCGAGGTTGTATGCGTCTTCATTCCTGCGCTTTGGCTGCCAAAGCTCTCTTTGCTTTGCTGGGTGCGTCTCCCAGCATTTACTTGCCCGCCGCCTTAGCTCAAGGCGTTGCGACAGAAACCCAGCTCAAGCCGGTGGTGGTGACCGACACCCGCGCCCCGCTGGATCGTAACTTACCCAACTCTACAGGCAGCCGTACCCGCGCCGAGTTGTAAAGTCAAAATGTGTTCAACCCCGAAGACACGCTGCGCTATCTGCCCAGTACGACGGTGCGCAAGCGCTATTTTGGTGATCGCAATGCCAACGTCGGTGGCCGCAGCCATGGGGTCTTGGAGCCGGGGCGCAGCTTGGTTTATTTAGACGGCTATCTGATTTCGCAATTACTGGGTCGTTTTGACGCGCCGCGCTGGGTGATGGTCAATAACGAAGCGATTGATCGAGTGGACATACTCTATGGCCCTTACTCGGCCATCTACCCCGGCAATTCGATAGGCACGACAGTGGTGATCACGGAGCGCAAGCCCAAAGGTTTTGAAGCCTCTGCCAGCTTGAAATACAACCACCATAGCTTCAAAGAGTACAACACCAACGACAGCTTCAAAGGCACCATGGCATCCGCGCGACTGGCTTCGCGCGCTGACAACGGCTTGTGGTGGGGCTTGGGGCTGCAAAAGCAAGATGTCACGGGCCACCCCATGGGTTATGCCAACACGTTGCGCACCACGGCAGGGCAGTTTGGCGCTGTTTCAGGCACACAGGTCAATGGCATTTTGCGCGACAAGGATACTAACGGCGTAGACCGAGCCATTTTTGCGGCCAACGGCATTGATCACACCAAGCAAGACAGCATCAACGCACGCTTGGGCTATGAAATTTCGCCCACACAGGAGATTGAAGGCCGCCTGAGCTGGTGGCGCAATGACAGCACTGTGCGCGTTGTCAACAATCTCACAAATGCCGCCACAGGTGCACCTGTTTGGAGTGGCACGGTCAATGACGGGGTCAACAGCTTCAACCTGAACAGCCTCTCCAGTTCTTTTGCTCCTTCCAAGCGCGATGAATCCAATCGCCAATTGGGTTTGACTTGGAAAACCAAACACGCCACAGGCTGGAATGCTTCGGTGGTCATGACGCAATACAGCGTGTTGTCGGATGTGAACCGTCAAACCGCATTGATTCAACCGACGGCTGACAACGGCGGCGTGGGCACGGTCACGCGCCGTGATGGTACTGGCTGGAACACCTTTGAAGTGCAAAGCACTTACACCCCTCGCGCAGGCGATTTTGGCAATGGCAATCACTCGCTGGTGTTTGGCTTGCACCGAAACGCCTACAAGCTGCGAAATACGGTGCGCGATGCCACCGATTGGCGCAGCAACGAGACGACGCTCAACCAACAATACCAGGGCAACACGGAAGTGGTAGCTCTTTACGCACAGGATGCTTGGAAGCTGCGTCCCGATTTGACCTTGACTACAGGCTTGCGGCATGAGCGCTACAAGCAAACCAATGGCAGTCAATTTGACAAATCCGTGCCGCTGGCCAGCCAAAACGTCAGCTACGCAGATCGCAGTCTGTCGGCCACCAGTCCCAAGCTCTCGTTAGCCTGGGCGGCGCGAGACGATCTGCTCTTGCGCGCGAGTGTAGGCAAGGGCGTGCGTTTCCCCAATGTGGATGAAATGTTCAACGGCACCAAAACCAGCACCAGCATTTTGATCAACAACCCTAACTTGCGTCCTGAGCAGTCGCAGGCCATGGAGTTGACGGCGGAAAAGTTCTGGGATAGCGCCAATCTGCGCGCGACTTTCTTCCGCGACGATGTGAAGGATGCCATTCTTCGCCAAAGCGAC
>JAAUOI010000379.1 GCA_012036375.1 Allobrachymonas sp.
TTGCCTTTTTGCATTTGAATCAAAATGCGATGGGTGTAATCCCAATAATCTTTGAGGTTCTCGCCTTTGTAGGCAAAAACGGGCGTGCCAGCCACAACAAGCGCAGCTGCAGCATGATCTTGCGTCGAGTAAATATTGCAAGACGCCCAACGCACATCCGCGCCGAGCGCTTCGAGCGTTTGCACGAGCACAGCGGTTTGAATCGTCATATGCAACGAGCCGGTGATACGCGCACCCTTGAGGGGCTTTTTCTTAGAGAATTCTTCGCGAATCGCTATAAGGCCGGGCATTTCTGTCTCGGCAATTTTGATCTCTTTCTCGCCCCAGCTCGCGAGAGACAGGTCAGCAATTTCATAATCTTGGTTCTTAATTGGCTTTAAAACAGCGCTCATGGTTAACTCCAGTGGTTAAAAATTTCCACTGACCAAGTACGGAGCCAACCAGTTGAATGGGGCTCACCACACTTGCATCAATGGGTGAGCGTCGTTGCGAAGAAGTTTCCGAGCCTCACGCCTGAAAAGACGCTGCAACGCTCCTCGGAAGTATGTATTGTAACTGACAAGTATTCTTTCTGCTGTTCATTAGATTGGCAAAGTTTGCCAATCCGTTAAAATCACGCTATGTCAACCGTCACCATGAACATCTCTCTCTCAGAAGATCTGAAATCCTTTGTGGATGCTCGTATGCAAGCCAAGGGCTATAGCTCAACCAGCGAATACATGCGTGAGTTGGTGCGGCGGGATATTGAGCGGCAGAGCGAAGAGCGTTTTAAGGCTTTGATTGAGGAGGGCTTGGCCTCTGGTCCCGGCAGGCCATGGGATGAGATTCGCGCTGATTTTCTGAAGCGATCTGGCGCATACAGCGCACAGCAGAAGAAGTCTGCCGCCACGCAGCGCAAAGCTGCTTAATTCACATGAAACAGCTCATCATCAGCGCACAGGCTGATGCAGATTTTGTTGCGTTTTATGATCACTATTTGATGCAAGCGGGTGAGCGGGTTGCTGCGCAATTCGATCAACGATCAAACGATGCACTGACTCATATCCAACGCTTTCCGAGAACGGGTTCAACACGCTATGCGCATCTGACGCCTACAGCGCAGCTGGGCAGCGACGAAAGCGATGACATCATGATGTTGCGCTGCTGGACATACCGACAATTTCCTTTGATCATTTTTTACATCGAACACCAAGACATCATCACCATTATTCGCGTTTTGCACCAAGCTTCAGATTTACCTCAGCATCTAACGACTCCTTTATCGTGACTCTCTCCACCGAAACCCGCCGCCGCCGAACCTTCGCCATCATCTCTCACCCCGATGCAGGCAAAACCACGCTGACTGAAAAGCTGTTGCTGTTTTCGGGTGCGATTCATATTGCGGGATCGGTCAAAGCGCGCAAGGCCACGCGGCATGCCACATCCGACTGGATGGAGATTGAAAAGCAGCGCGGTATTTCTGTGGCCTCCTCCGTCATGCAAATGCTCTACCGCGATCATGTGATCAATTTGCTCGATACGCCCGGCCACCGCGATTTCTCGGAAGACACCTATCGCGTGCTCACGGCGGTGGACAGTGCGTTGATGGTGATTGACGCGGCCAATGGCGTGGAGCCGCAAACGCGACGCTTGATTGAAGTCTGCCGCCAACGCAATACGCCGATCATCACCTTCATCAACAAGATGGACCGCGAAGGCCGCGATCCGCTGGAATTGCTCGATGAAGTGGAGCAAGCGTTGGGCATGCCCTGCGTGCCGATGGCTTGGCCGGTGGGGCAAGGCAAGCTGTTTGCGGGCATCATGGATTTGCGCAAAGAGCAAATGCGATTGTTCAAGCCGGGCTCAGACAAGCTCGCAGACGAAGGCGATGAGATCGTGCCCTTCGCCGAAAAAGACAAACTGCGCGAACGCATCGGCACGGAGTTTGAACTGGCCGAGGGCAACGTGGAGCTGGTGCAAGAAGCCGCACCGCGCTATGACGAAGCTTCGTTTTTAGAAGCCAAACAAACGCCTGTGTTCTTCGGCTCTGCGATCAATAATTTCGGTATTCGCGAGGTCTTGGATGCGATTGCCGATCTAGCGCCTCCACCGCGCTCGCGTATCAGCAGCGGTTTGAAAGAAGCCACCAAGTCGTATCCTTCGAGAGAAGTGCAGCCCGAGCAAGACGGCTTCTCTGGTGTGGTCTTCAAAGTGCAAGCCAACATGGATGCCAACCACCGCGATCGTATCGCCTTCGTGCGCGTCTGCTCCGGCAAATTCACCAGCGGCATGAAGCTCAAGGTGCAGCGCACGGCGAAAGAGCTGCGGCCCACATCGGTTGTCACCTTCATGAGCCAACGACGCGAGGCTGTAGAAGAAGCCTACGCAGGCGACATCATCGGCTTCACCACGCATGGCGGCGTGCAACTGGGCGACACGATCACCGAAGGCATGGGCTCGCAGGCCGATTTGCAATTCACCGGCCTGCCCTTCTTTGCCCCCGAGATCATTCGCAGCGTGGAGGTGGCCGATCCGCTGCGCAGCAAGCAGTTGCGCGCGGGCCTCACCCAGCTCGGTGAAGAAGGCGCGATTCAAGTCTTTCGCCCGGTGGCCGGCTCGGTGCTGCTGCTTGGCGCGGTGGGCCAATTGCAGTTCGAGGTGGTGGCGCACCGGCTGGAGCACGAATACGGTGTGAAGGCGCGGGTCATGAACAGCCCCTACCAAGTGGCTCGCTGGGTGACCTGCGCGCCGAAGACGGCGGCGAAGTGGAATTGAAAAAGTTCATTGACGCCAACAGCCACCGCGTAGCGCTCGATGCGGTGGACGCGCCCACCTTGTTGGTGGACCACGCGGCCACATTGCGCGCGGTGGAAGCCAACTGGCCCAAGATCAAATTCCACGCCATGCGCGAGCATGCCGGGCTGGTGTTTCAGAAGTCGATGTGAATCCGCCACTGCACCAGGCTCGGGTGCTGCAAAGCCCTATTGAGGGCGTGCACGCCGAATGGCTGCACAGCGCCCGAAACTTCGGCCGACACTC
>JAAUOI010000380.1 GCA_012036375.1 Allobrachymonas sp.
CTTGCTGAGGGCCATCACCCCCAGCGTGCCCCTCGTGCGCGCCATCGGCAAAGTCATCCACGCCGGCAAACAAGTCGCCACCGCCGAAGCCTCCATCATCGGCCACGATGGCAAGCTGTATGCGCATTCGACGACGACTTGTTTGGTGTTTGATGGGCGGGGGTGATTCAGACTATTTGCCGCCAGTCAATACCAGCCCTCCGCCACCGCCACCGCCACCGCCACCAATAACGACCGACCCACCAATCGTTGAGCCACCCGTGGCCGTGGAAATACTGATATTGGAAAATCCTAAATTCGACGTGCTCTGGTAGCACCCATTTTTATTCAAGACGATTCCAGAGGCTTGTAAATCAATAGCGGGTGCACCAGGCGCAATCGTGACAGGTAAGGATGTGCCTCCTGCGCTACTGAAAGTGACGTTCGGGCTGATATTTAAAGTGCCACCGTTCTCGACTTTGTAATTCACCTCCCAGCCTTGGGCTTGATT
The DNA here is from genome assembly GCA_012036375.1 of Allobrachymonas sp. Lineage (GTDB taxonomy): Bacteria > Pseudomonadota > Gammaproteobacteria > Burkholderiales > Burkholderiaceae_C > JANMDU01. The sequence goes on from JAAUOI010000380.1 coordinate 491, forward strand.
GACATACAAGGCAGCTTGTGGAAATGCTGCGTTGATTCCAACTTTCGTGTTCGAACAAATCAACAGCTCTGCCTTTGTAGCGGTTTGCCATTCAATGGGCTGAATCGGCGAGGCTAAATCAGCAAAATTTGCAGGTGTTCCATCAATCAGCAACTCATCACTACAGGGATTCGGCAGGTTGCTATCCACAAAAATATGCTTTGCAAATAGGCTGTTAGAAGGTAAAAGAATGTTCTGCGGGCTAGAAAGCTGCGTCAACTGAATGCCCCCTTGATTGGATACAGTGCTTCCGGCAGAGTAAACAGCCAGTGATACTGCGAGGGAGTAAGGTCCACATTTGTCCAGTTGACTTCCCATGATCTGTAGAGCGCCTGCAACATCTAGTTTTTGTCCGTTTTGTAATTGCGCGAAGGCGGCCAAGGCTTTTTGGTGATTTTGATCATCAGTCGCTTTGCTTCCAAATGGATTGCCATTGGCCAAGCCTGAAATACCCAAGCTGGTTTCGAGTTGACCAATCTCCGAATTGAACCCACCAAACTCCAAATTGCCGCCGGGGTTGCTCACGCTGGCGCGCTGGATGGCGAGTTCGGTGAACGGTGTAATCAAGGCATTGTTAGCATCGCCGGCTTTGCTGATGGTGCGCAGCGGGTCGGAGAGGGCGACGGTTTTGCCGGTGGCTTCATCGACATAGGTGCCGCCAGTGACTTCGAGCAGCACTTCGCCTGTGCCTTCGGGCAAGGCGAGTGAATATTTTGCATTGGCATCAGTCGTGGCGCAGGCGATTTGCTGGCGCGGGCTAGTCAGTGTGTAGGCGCACACTTGGCCGCCAATCACCGGGCCTTTGACGGCTTGGCCGGTGAGCATGACGGGGCTGGCACTCGGGGCGCTGCTGCCACCGCCGTCGCCACCGCAGGCAACCAAGCCCATGCCTGTGGCTACAACCAGCACCGCGCTGGAAATCGCTGAGACGGGAAATCGCGAAGCTTGATCGGCTTTACGCTCGGTAGATACAACCAGCGGCGCGTCGATGAGGATGGTGGTGACATCAAAGCTCCCTGGATAACTCTTAAATAGGTGCTGAACACCTGCCTACGCAAAATAGCCACAAACTGCTAAAACACGCGATTTGCGTTTCAAAGCATAACCAAGCTTGTCAGCGAGCGTCAATCCCTAGTTTGTGGGAGATCAAGGCTGCTTGAGTACGACCGCACCTGTGACCACGCCAATGCCCGATGAGAAGCCATATTGCGCGCCGACGCGGGTGTTGCCTGAGCCGAAGACGGCACCTTGGATGGCATCGCCATAGGGGATCGTGCCAGAGCAGGCGTTGGCGCAGGCACCGCCTGTGCTGGTGATGGTGGAGCTGGTGCCTAGGAAGTTGGTGTTGGCATATTGCGCGGCTGAGCCGGTGAGGTTGAAGGTTTGACCGCCCAAGGGAATGGCCAAGTTGTAGCTCACGCTGCCGCCGGATGTGCCGGGGAAGTTGATGCTCATGCTGCCCGTGACAGAATTGCTCGCGCCCACGATGCTGACTCCTCCTGTGCTGCTGTTGATGGCCACGGGGGCGGTCGAGCCAAAGACGGTGTAGGTGCCGACAATGGGCACGGCAGCGCCGCTGTTGCCGGTGACGTAGTTGAAGTGGCTCAGACCTGTGGTGGGGTTGATTCCATCGGTTTTTGTGCCGCCGTTCCAGCGACCCCAAGCGATGATGCCGTCAGAGCCGAAATCGGAGATGGTAGCGGCTGTGGTGCGGTAGCCGTAATAACCTGTTCCATCGACAAACTCTAACAGGCGGCCTTCGGCATCAAAGGTCAGTGTGCCGCCGAGTAAACCGGCCTCCATGCCGTAAATATTCGGCGGGCTGGAGATGAGTTTGTCGTAAGCTGCGCCTAGCCCGGTGGCTGTGCCGGTCAAAGGAATTCTGGGAGGAAAAGCTGGCACGGGTGGTTCAACAGGCTGGCGCTGGCTCACGACCACCTCGCTCACATCCACCAAACGCTGCTCCTGCTGCGGCGCAATCACGACGACGCTGGGCGCAGAAGTAGGCGGCAGCACGGGCGCGGTGGCGATGCGAATGGGCAGTGTGTTGCTGTTGGGTGCGAAGCCGCTTTGCTGGGAGGCCAAATCGAGGCAGCCGCCTTGGGTGCACAGCGCGACTGCGCCTTCGCTCACGCGCACGCGGGTGCCGTCGTCAGCACTGGTGGCAGAAAAACCCGTGCCGCGAATGCCGACGGTGGCGGTGGCGGTTTGCAGGCGGTAGTTGGATTTGTTGCTGCGGCCAATCAGGCCGGTGACGGTGCGCAGGCCGCCGCGCACGAGGCTCATGAGGGCGCTTTCTGGCTCGGCGGCATTGGCCACGCGGTAATTATCGAGGCGCAATGCGGTGTCGTTTTGCAGCGAGATGAATGCGCCATCGACCATGCGCATCTGGGCGCGGCCGTTTTGTGTTTCGATGGTTTCGCCATTGCTCACCACTGTGCCGCGTTGGGCGGCGCGGGGCTGGCCAGCGGCGCTGCGCAC
>JAAUOI010000073.1 GCA_012036375.1 Allobrachymonas sp.
GGAGCAGGCGCATGCGAATGGGTATTTCGTCCTCAAACGGCAAGGCGAAAGCTTTGCAGTGGATGCGGATGTGATGAAAGCTTTTTAAAGTTGCAATCAAAGCGAAATAAGATACCAACCACCTTCGGGTGGTTTTTTATGCCAAATTGGCTTGTAGCCGTCAAGTAATCTGCGCGGAGTGCTATTGAATTCGTAGTGAACCGAAGCATTGCAAACAATACACAGAGTTTTCAGGGAGCGTTCAATGGCTGGTTGGAGTGAAATTGCTGCGCTTGTGCGACTTGGCGTAGCGTTGCTGCGCCAGTGGCTTGGCCATTTATGGTGCAAAGTAGTTTCGCTGCATTCACTCAAACTCACCTACACCGGCCCGCGCATGCATCGTGTGCGCAGGAAGGCCGCTGGTTGGGGTGATTTGCATCGCAGCAGCCATCATCCTCTGACCAAACCTGATTGGGTGCGCTCTGTCATCATTGATCTTCATACCGCCTTGCCGCGAGCCGGCTGCCGCAGCTTGGCCAATCAATTCAACACGGTTCACGCTGATTTCGGTTTCTCTGTTTCCAAGACATGGGGTTCGTGAGCTCTTAAAGCGACGCGGACATGCGCTTGCATTAGCTAGGCAGCGTTCGGCTGCTGTAGGGCGATCTGAGCGTGATTTAGAGCCCGCTCGGCGGGTCTGGGGCATTGATTTGACTGGACTGCCGATGAAGTCTGGCGAATCCGTGCCAGTTTGGGGAATGATCGACCACGGAAGCCGGACGGTTTTACAGCTTGAGCCAGTTGCCAAGTACAACAGCTTGATCCTGCTGGGAAAGCTATTGGTGGCATTCGGACGCAATGGCTTGCCCAAAGCTGTTCGCAGCGACAACGATGCGGTGTTCAAGACTTGGACGTTTCGGTTGATGCTGCGGCTGCTGGGAGTCAAGCAGCAATTCACAGCCTTGCACAGCCCTTGGCAGAACGGGCGCATTGAACGCTTTTGGCGAACGATGAAAGAGACGCTGAGAACGCGACCAAGGCGCTGTTGCGAAGGTTTGCGAATCATTGAAGAGCAAATGCGCTTTGCTTCTGTTGAAGCGATGAGTGAAGTGCTCAAAAGCTTCCAAGATTTCTACAACTTCAGCAGACCGCATCAAGCGCTGGGCGGTCAAACGCCCGCGCAGGTGTGGCATCGGCAGGTTGAGGAGATGCGCGATGGCGAATCAGTGGAGAAACAGCGAACGACGACGACTACAAAAACGAGACGCACACCATCAAAGCGATTGGCATCCGAGCGCGACGCATCCGGCTGAACAAATCAGGTCAATCCAATCACTACTGATTCCATAGCACTCCGCGCAGGTTTTATGCTGGCCAGAGGCTTCTTTTGGCTTTGAAAATACTTTATGCATGCATGCGTATGAGCAGCCAGCGAACACATGCGATTCGTGCATATGCAAAACGACAAGATGTCTAAATCAAGCAAAGAAAAAAGCCTGCGGTATTTCTACGGCAGGCTTGGGGACTGGATGAATTTGAAGTGTCCGGGTTCGCACGCGGCGAATCTTCAATCAAATCAACGGGTTATTTGATGCGGACATTACACAGTAATCGACACTTGAACCCCCTGAAACAAACACAACAGCAATTTGCTGCAATTGTCTCAAAGGTGTCAAAAAATATCGCGGTTCTTGCGAGGTTATTAGCTTATTCGTGAACTAATTCTAGATAAATGCTGAGTTTATACAACATTTGGATGGATTGTATACACCTAACCGCAAGCGATAGTAGGCTCGAATCAGCCTGCTCATGGCGTGAATCCGGTGGCGGTGACGTTGCAATTCACAGTGAATCGCAGGCTGCTTGGAGAGGGCATGCTGGGGATAGGCAAGCCGGCGATCATGTTGGCGATGGTTAAATTCGCAGGAATGGGGCACAGGGGCGAGCCGCTAAGGGCTGAGCAGGTGATCGAGGTGCAACTCAAACCTGCCGAGGGGGTGTCTCGGAAAGTGGCGTTGCTCACATTGGACGGGCCCGTGTTGGTGATGGTGATGATGTAGCTGGTGGTGGTGCCCGCCACCAATGCGGTCACGGTGTTGGTCTTGGTGATACTCAGATTGGCACTGCCGACCACGCTGTCCACATCTTCGGCGCTGTTGTTGCTGGTGTCTGAATCGACGAAGCCAATGGCGGCCACGGTGGCGATATTCGTAATCGTCGTGCCCGCTGCACCTGTGACGGAACCAGCGACGACAAAGGTGACGGTGCTGTTGGGCGCAATGCGCGGAATGGTCAAGCCAGCGCCTTCTAGATTAAACACAGTGATGCTGGCGGTGGGCGTGGGGCATTGGCTTGCGCCACTGGGTACGCAGGTCACGGTGTTTTTGATGAAATTGGACACTGCTGGGTCCGAAAATAAAGCCGTGGTGGCGGTGACGCTGGGGGAGAGGTTGCTGATGGTGATGGTGTAGGCCGTGGTGCCGCCTGAGGAGACCGTGATGCGACCGTCAGTTTTGGTGATGCGCACATTGGCAACCGGGTCGCAAGAGCGCAGGTTGATCCCGCTCAATGCCCACACATCGCCCACTTCAGCGGCATTGACTGCCGTGAGATCAGCAATCGACAACGTGACCGTGCCGGCCGTGGCGACGGTGAAGGTGCCTTGCACCAAGCGCCAAGTGTCTCCGGGAGAGAGCGTCTCTGTGCCAATCACCGTGGTGGATGTGCCGAGCACGAAAGTGCCGGTGCCGGTAGTGAGTTGGGCGCGCGTGATCGGCACGACGGTGGAGGTGCCACCGGGCTGCACGGCATTCGAGACGTAGTACATGTATTGATAGACCACGCCAGCTTGTACGCTCACGGCCTGCCGCCAAGCGGCGTAGTTACCCGCTGCGCCTTTGCCATTGACCAGCAGCCAGTTGCTGCCACCGACCACGCTTCGCCCGGAGTCACCGAAAAATGGGTTTTGCACGATGGTGAAGCTTGGCGTGTAAGTGCGTTGGCCTGATTGGATAGCGACGAAGCTCGGCGTGGCTGCACTGGTGCTTTGGTAGGTATTGAGTGCGCCATTGATTGCTGCTGTGCTGGAAAACGGCGTGGGGGCTGCAAAATTACCGTTAATGATGCGGTTGGTCAAGCTCTCGGTGGTGTTGGCCGGGCAGATCGAGGCTGCCGAGACCACGGTGGCCGCTGCGCCAGAAATCGTATTGGTGTCGGTTGCTCGGTTGTTGGATGGCGTGGGATCGGTGGCATCAATCGGCGCTGTGACGATGGCAACGTTGGTGACCAGGCCTGAGGTGGGCGTCATTTGCGCGTTGACGGTGAACACCAGTTGCGTCCCAGGTGGGAAAAACAACACGGACACCCCACTTTCAAAGCTGCTGGTTGACAAGGTGGCCGGGCAGACGGCGCTGGGCGGCCCGCCGGGCGCGTTGCAAGTCACGCTCAGCTTCTGAATGCCCGGTTGCGGTGGGTCTGAAACAACAGCATAGTTGGCAGGGTAGGGGCCCGCATTGGTGACCGTCACGTTGTAGGCGACCACTTGGTTGGTGGCGACGATGGTGTTGAAATCGCTTTTTTCAATCTGCAAATCTGCCACGCGAACGCCTGAAATGGGGCAGGAAGTGCCGTCGGTAGGATTGGTGTTCGTGGTGAATGGCACGCCCGGTGCCGGCACGGTGACAGAAATTGCGGAAGGCGAGCCCGTGACGGGGTTGAGGATTTCCCAGAAGGTGGAGGCATCGTTGTCAAAGACATAAAAGCGGGAGGTGAATGCGTCCCAAAAGGCCGAGCCGATGCTGACAAAGCCTGCGTTAGCAATCGTGGTGGTTGAAACAGAGGCTGTACCGACGGTACCAGATGCTGCGGGCTGTAGGGTGATGCGGTGCATGGTGCGAATGTTGCCGTAAGTCCCTTGCTGTCCTGCGCCAAGCAGCAGACCTGCTGGCCCGCCTGCGCCGTTGAAGTCAAAATCTCCAAAATTCATGACATTGGGGACATTGAAGTTGTAGCGTTGGGCGGCCGTCATGTTGCCTGTGAGTGGAATGGAATCCACGCGGAAAATTGCATTCGGCTCCATGGAACCTGCTACGCCATTGCTCGTGCCCTGCCCTGAAAAATAGTAACGCCCCGCCGCATCGAATGCGCCTGCAGTAGGGCTGAAACCGTTAGGAAATGCAGCTCCCGTGTTGTCCAAAATAGCTCCCACGGTTTGATAACCGCCTTGCCCTATTCGGATCAATTGAACACCCACATTACCCCCAGAACTGAGCGCATACATGTAGTTATCCACCGGGTTGTAGCCCAAGGCATTGAGCCGCCCGACCGGTGGCGTGCCGTATACCGGGGTGGGTGAGACAGAATTGCTGATCGACAGGTAGCTAAAAATCTGCGATTGCGTGGTCAAAGAACTGTTGGGGTTGCGGACTTGGTAAAACACCACATCGCAGGTAAACGGCGAGCCTTGCGCTTTTGCGGGACTGAACCATGAAGTCAGCAGCAAGATGACACACAACATGGCGATAAGCCTCGCAAGGCATGCCAAGCGAGCCAAGGAGGAATGCATTGTTGTCATTATTTCGTATTCATGGAATGAACACGAAGTTTAATTGAAATGCCACAGTTTGTATAAAAACGATCAAGCCCACCGCGAAGCGGGCTCGTTCGGCGATTACTCCGAAAATCATAGCACTCGACGCACATTTTATGCCGGCTAGAGGCCGTTTTGGCATAAATTTTGCCAATTCCGAGGGCTCATAAACACCCCGGACAGATGGGCTCAATGGAAGGAACGCGACAGACCGATACTGACGACGCTGCCTTGTTGGCGGGGCGCATGGCCGTAGCCGTAGCCGTGACCATGACGAATGTGTGTGACGGGGGGATAGGCCAAATGCTGAGGCTGCAAATGGGGATGCAGATGCGAGTGGGCATGCGGGCAGGCATAGACCACTGCTGGCGCGGCATGCACCACGACAGGCGCGGGGCGCACATAAACCACAGGAGGCCGCTGCACATACACGGTAGAGCTTTCCACCACCACGGGCTGGGTGTACACCGGCTGGGTGTACACCGGCGCTTGCGTGACGGGGCGCACGATCACAGGCGCGGGCTGGACTTGAATCGGAGCTTGCACAGGCGCAGGCGTACTCACAGGCGTAACGGACAGTTGCACAAACGGGCCAGGGTCTTGCGGCATTTGCACTTGGTATTGCTTACCGTTGAACTCATAGACCACGTTGTAAGCCGTGGGGCGGTTTTCGTAGAAGGTTTGGGTGTTGCAGCGCTGCACGTTTTGCGTGGTGGTCTCGGGTTTGCCGCCTTCGAGGTGGTTGCCCAAAATTGCGCCGCCCACAATACCCAAAGCAGTAGCTGCTGCACGGCCCGAGCCTTTACCAATCGCATTACCTACCGCGCCGCCGGCCACACCGCCAAGGATGACACCGCCGCCCGATTTATTGCCTTGGCTGGTGGTGGAGACTTGCTCGGTGGTGCAGACCTGACGCGGCACCGCCACTTGCGTGATTACGGGTGTGGTGGAAATCACTCGGCCCTGCTCTTGCGCCATGGATGTGGTGCTCAAACCACCGGCAGCCACAGCCAACAGGCTCGCTGAAATAACACTCAATTTGTTCATGCTGATCTCCAAATAAAACTGTTTCAACAACGCTTCATGCCGTATCCACGCTGACAGTGAGTATCGGTTTGGAATGTAAAGTTGCTATAAAGTGCCCGGCAAATTGGCTACAAAATTGTCACCTCACGTGACCACTAGAGACTTTTGCACTCATTGCGATGCCAAACTCAGCTCCGCCTTGGGTTGCCATTTGTCTTTCTCAGCCGCCGGAATGGCCTTGGCTGCGCCTAAAAACAGCCGGTCGCTGGGCAAGCCTTTGCTGGAGAGAAAATCGCGCACCGCCACGCCACGCGCGGTGGCCAGCTCTTGCATGGCTTGTTCGGTGACGGGCAGGCTGGCTAGGAGCAAGGCTTCCATTTCCGGGGCAGGAATGTCTTTCACCAAGCCAATCGCATTGCGCGGTTTGGGCACGTCGGAGCGTTTGTAGACTTCTTTGAGCAACGCGGGGTATTCGGCATCACTCACGGTAATCGCCGGCCGTTTGCGTCGCATTCGTTGCTGCGCCAGAAGACACCGCGTTACGGCGTTTTTCGGCTATCACGAGCTGTTTGAGTCGTTCTTTCTTAAAAGCCTCGCGCTCTACCTCGGCACTGGCTTGGCCGATCACCGTCATTTTGAGCGCGGGGCGATCGGTGAGGGCTTTGATGACTTTATCCAAGCCGGGCTTGGCGCTCTCGGCGATTTGGGCGCTGCCGGGCGTGAACGCGACTTGGCTCAGTTCATCGCCCCCGCCGCCGAATGCGCTGGCCAGCAATGAAAACGGCGATGTAATCGCTTTGAGCACCAAATTGATGATGAGCTTGAACACAATCGGGCCAATCGAAAACTGCGGATCATTGAGCGAGCCTTGCACTGGCAGATTGATGTCGATCACGCCATTTCTATCGGCCAGCAGCGCTACAGCGAGCCTCACGGGCAGGCTATTCTGCGCGCCCTCCACCTTGTCGCCAAACTTGAGTTGGTTGAGCACGATGTTGTTGGAGGCGGTGAGCTGGCCGTCGGGCTTGACGAGGTATTTCACATCGACGCTCAGCTTGCCGCGCTCGATGCCGTGGCCGGCGTATTTCACGCTGTAGGGCGAGAGTGGCGCAAGCTCCAAATCGCGCACTTTGCCAGTGATGTCCAGGGCCAGCGGCTTGGCCAGCGGGTTGACTGCACCCAAGATTTCCAGCTGCGCTGTGCCCTCAGCTTTGCCGCGCAATTCAAGCGCCGCCATTTGCACCGTGCCATCTTTGGGCTGCGAAGAGAAACTGCCGAGCTGGCCGGTGAGCTCGCTTAAATTTGCGGCGTAATTGGGCTTGATGAAGCGATCAGCAAAGAACATTTTGCCGTTGATGAGGCTGACTTTGCCGATATTGATGATCGGATCGTTTGCACTGCTGGCCGTGGCAGAAGGCTCATTTTTAAGGCTATTTTGGCCTATCGCCGGCATAGAATCTGCGCGGAGTGCTATTGAATTAGGAGTATTGGTAGAGGATAACGATGCCGTCGGGCTGCCTTCTGCCGCGCTGGATTTCACGATATCTTGCAAATTCAGCCGCCCTTGCTCGCTGATTTGCACGCGTGCGAAAAAGTCGGTGAGCGCTGCTTCGCCTACATCCACGCGCAGCGGCGCACCGGGCTTCACATCGACGGCGAGGGCTTTGACGTTGAGCGCTCGCCAGTTGATCAGCTCATCGCCCGCCGCCGCGCCAGACGAAGCCGCCAATGCCGCGCCGCGCAACGTGGTTTGCAGCTCTTCGAGCACCACATCGCCTGCAAGCTGCGTTTGCAAATCCGGCGTCGGTTTGCGCGATTTGCAGTTTGCCGTTGTAGCTGGCTTCTAGGCGCAGCAGATCGATATTGAGCGCGTCTTCAAAATAGGGCTCGAAAGCATGCACAGGAATGCGCTGGAGCTGGCCGCTCAATTGCACGGCCAGCGGCGCGGGCGTGATCTGGCCTTGCAGCTTGATCTGGCCGACATCTGCGGCTACTTTGGTGAGCCCTTGGGATTGCGCATCACCTTGGGCCAAATTGAGGCTCAGGTTAATCGGGATGGGTTTATTGGCGAGCTGGCTACCTTGCAACTCAATGCCTTTGGCGCTGGCTTTGAGTTGGGCGATGTCGATGGCGACGGGCTTTTTGGCGGCGGGGTTGGGCAGGCGATCAAGGAAGGCCAGTTGCGGCGCGTCGAGTTCGACTTCAGCCAGCGAGACTTTCCAGTCTGCGGATGTGGATGAAGTTGCTGGCGTGGCAGCAGGTGTTGGCGAGCTCGATGAAGCAGGCGCATTCGCCGCTCGCAGCCAATCTAGCGCCATCCAGTTGCCTTGTGCGCTTCGCTCCACGCGGGTTTGCACGCCGTTGGCCGCCACTTTGGCCACTTTCACCGTTTGCGCCACCAGATCAATCTGCGCCCCAGAAGCTGCCAACGATTTCAATTGCGCCAGCCGCGTTTTGCCTTGATTGAGTTGCACGTTGGACAGCTGCGCCTGCGGCAGCGTGATTTGCAGCGCCGCTTTTTGCCCGCCCTGCTGCGCCTGCCATAGAATGCCCGCCTTCACATCCGCGTTGCCTGAGAGCGCCGGAATCAACACGCTTTGCCAATACGGCGACAGCGATGCCAGCGGCAGCGCCGAGAGCTGCGCACTCACACTGGCTTTGACATCCGTGGCCGTGCCAGAAAACGTCAAACTGCCCTGCTCCACCAAGCTGCTGCCTTCAAAGGCAATGGGCTGCGGCTCTTTGGCCTTGTCTTCTGCGATGAAAGGCCAAGCGATTTGCTTGGCTTGCAGGTTCAGATCTTTGGCCGCCAATGTGGCGCGCGGCGTATTGGCCTCATCGCTCCAAGTCACCGAGCCTTGCACGAGGCTCACGCGCTCGATGCTGATGCTCCACGGCGTAGTGTTGACACCGGCTGGAGAGGTGTTTTTAAAGTCTTTTTGGCCATTTGCCGTCACAGAATCTGCGCGGAGTGCTTCTTTATTGATAGCAACTGGCGTTTGTGATTTCAACTGTGATGAAGCCAGCAAATTAAGCTGCCCATCTTTGCCACGCCGCACTTGAAGAGCTGGCGCGGTGATTTCAATCGCATCAAGCGCCACGCGCCCAGAGAGCGGCTGTACTTCTTTCGCCGTGATCTTGATGCCCTGCACTTTGAGCATTTCTTGCCCCGCAGCATCGTTCAGTGCGATGCCCTGCCCCGTGATTTGCCCCGTGATTTTCACGGCGGGCTTGGGGTTTTGCTCAAAATCAATCTTCAAATCCGCGCCCAAAACGGCAGAAACCGGCTGCACCGGCAAGCCTTTCATCACCGCTTTGAGATAAGGCAAATAAGGCGCGAGATCCAGCGCTTTGATCGAGAGTGTTGCATCCGTCTTGCGCGTTTGCACAAAGGGCGTGCTCTGGCCGGTGCTGTCAAAGCGACTGCCGTTCAGGGCGAAGGCCAAGCGCGGCTCGGTTTTGACCTCGCGCTGCGCTTCTAGGGTGCTTAAAAACGGCAGGCTCAGATTCAATTCATCCAAAGTATGCTTTTTGCCGACGGGGCGGTCATCAAATTGCAGCGCCCAATCCTTGAGTGCGATGTTGTAAATCGCAAATTTCGGTGGCTCGGTGCTCGGCGGTTCGGTGCTTTTGGGCAAGGCAGCAATTTTTGCGAGGATGTCGTCGATGTCGTATTTGCCGTCGCCCACGTGCGTCAAACTGCCACGCACGCCCTCAATTTCCACCGCGTCCACCACGGGTGCAAGGCGCAGCAGGCTTTGCAGCTCGGCATTCACATAAGCGCGGCCAATACTTAATTGATCACCCTCTCCGCTGGCCTGCGCGAGCTTCAGGTCTTTGATCTCCAGCTCCAAGGTCCAAGGCTTGAAATCAATGCTGCCCACGCTGAGCTTACGGCCTAGCTTTTCAGAGGCGAATTTCTCCGCTTGTGATTTCAAAATCGGCGGCACCGCCACCCAAGCCAGCGCCAGGAGTGCGGCGAAGCTGCCCAATCCCCAAGCCAAACGTTTACGCCAGCGTGATGGTATGGGTTGTGTAGTTTGCGATGTCTCCATACCAGACATTGTGGAGCAAAAAACAAGAAAGCCCGGTAGGCCAAGGTCTTCAACCTTCGGTCTGCCCGGGCTCGATGGCTCAGCTCTTGCTGCATGCCACCTGGGGATGCTGCGCACAGAGCTTGATGTCTGGCGAGCAGTGCAAGCAAGGAATTGCTTGCAGGGTGTTGTCAGAGAACTCTGACGCTTTTAACTCTACGCCTATGGCAAGCGGAATACAAGAAAAATTTTCTAATCGCAACTGGCTTTTGCTTGCAAGCGTTCAATGAGAAAAAGATTGCAAAAATGCTTGCGCGATGGATGCCAACAATCACTTTTTCAATAGCTTGCTTTCTTTGTTAGACTCCTATCAGACCTTATTCAGTCTTGCCACGAGTTATTTTTGATGCATTACTCCACCCAAATTCAACCCATCAGTTATTTCAAAGCCAACGCGGCTGAAATACTGGCAACCCTCGCCGAGCAGCGCGAGCCCATGTTCATCACGCAAAACGGCCAAGCCAAGGCCGTGCTGCAAGACGTGGCGAGCTATGAGCAACAGCAGGAAACTCTGGCCATGCTCAAAATTTTGGCGCTGGGTCAACAGCAAGTCAGTTTGGGCAAAGTCAAGCCTGCCGAGCAGGTGATTTCTCGCTTGCGAGCCAAGCATGTCAAGCCTGCAAAGGTTTGATGGTGGCTGGCTCGCCTGAATTTGAGGTCTTGTTGACAGATGGCGCTGAACAGGATTTGGAATCTATCTACGACTACATCGCCGAATACGACAGCATCGCCAATGCGCAATACGTGCTTGATCGCATGAGTCAAGTGGTGGAGAGCTTGACGCATTTTCCGCATCGCGGCAGCTATCCCAAAGAACTTGTGGAATTGGGCATCAAGGCGTATCGACAAACGAGCTTCAAGCCCTATCGCTTGATCTACAGCATTACGGACAACCAAGTCTTGATTCATCTGATTGCCGACGGAAGACGCAATATGTCGTCTCTGCTGGAACGCAGGCTGCTCAATGCTTGAGCACGAAAATGAAAAAAGCCAGCAAAGCTGGCTATCATTCGTCTCAATCCAGATTGGATTTGGTGCCCAGAAGAGGACTCGAACCTCCACGACTCTCATCGCTAGTACCTGAAACTAGTGCGTCTACCAATTCCGCCATCTGGGCAATTTCAGAATCAAGGATTGTATATCAAAGCGAACCCCAAATACGCAGCGCCCACCTCTAGCAGCACTGCAATCACCGAAGAATTAGAAGGCACTGTGCTCGGCCATCGTGATGGGCACGGATTTGTGCAGCGCGATGATGGCGATGGCGATATTTACTTGCCGCCCAATGAAATGCGCGCTGTCTTACACCGCGATCGGGTGCGCGTGCGCGTGGTGCGTATGGACCGGCGCGGGCGGCCAGAAGGGCGCGTCACAGAAATCGTTGAGCGACCCAAGCAGCCGATCATTGGCCGCTTGTTGCAAGAAGGCGGCGTGTGGCTCGTAGCGCCAGAGGACAAGCGCTATGGCCAGGATGTGCTGATTCCGAAAACGCAACCGGGCATGCCAAGGCGGGGCAAGTAGTCGTCGTTCAATTGACCGAGCCGCCCTCACTCTAT
>JAAUOI010000074.1 GCA_012036375.1 Allobrachymonas sp.
CGAGCGATTGCGCTCGCCACCCGAGAGCGTTCGCACCGGCGCATTGGCGCGCGCGGGGGAAAACAGGAAATCGGCCAGGTAGCTCTTGACGTGGGTGCGCTTGGCGCCAATCTCGATCCACTCGCTGCCGGGGCTGATGAAATCTTCGAGCGTGGCTTCTAAATTCAGCGCATCGCGCATTTGGTCAAAGTAAGCGATTTGCATGTTGGAGCCTTGCTTGACCTTGCCGCTGTCGGCTGCAAGTTCGCCCAAAATCATTTTGAGCAGCGTGGTTTTGCCAGCGCCGTTGGGCCCCAGGAGGGCGACTTTATCGCCGCGCATGATGGTGGTGGTGAAGTTTTTCACGAGCACTTTTTCACCATAGGCTTTGCATGCATCTTCTAATTCGGCAACCAGCTTGCCACTGCGCTCACCCGTATCTAATCCAGCTTCACGCGACCTTGTACATTGCGCCGCGCCGCATGCGCGCTGCGCAATTCTTCCAGCCGTGTGATACGAGCCGTGGCACGCGTACGCCGCGCTTTGACGCCTTGGCGTATCCAAATTTCTTCTTGTGCGAGCACTTTGTCAAACTTCGCATTCATCACCTCTTCCATCGCCAGTTGATCGGCTTTTTGCGTCACATAGGCTTCAAAATTGCCGGGATAGCTGCGCAAAATGCCGCGATCCAGCTCGACGATGCGCGTACACACGGCATCCAAAAACGCACGATCATGGCTGATGGTGACCACCGCGCCTTGAAAATCACACAGCAGCTCTTGCAGCCAAATGATGCTGCTCAGATCCAAATGGTTGGTCGGCTCATCGAGCAGCAACACCTCAGGCCGCGCAACCAATGCTTGCGCCAGCGCCACACGCTTTTTCATGCCGCCGGAGAGCTTGGAGATGAGCGTCTCGGGGTTGAGGGAGAGCCGCTCGATCGTCTCGCCTACGCGCTGTTCCCAGTTCCAGCCGTCCAAATGCTCAATCTCCGCTTGCAGCGCATCTAAATCGCCTTCGCCCGAGCAATACTGATCAATCAGCTTTTTAGCCCGCGCCACGCCTGCTGTGACTGCTTCAAAAATCGTCGCATCGCCATCCAGGGGCGGCTCCTGCGCTACATAGACGATGCGCACGCCGCCCTGCACATTCAAATCACCATCGTCGGGCTTCTCAAGGCCAGCGATGATTTTGAGCATGGAGGATTTGCCTGTGCCGTTACGGCCAATCAGGCCGACGCGCTCGCCCGTTTCAAGAGAAAAATCCGTGTGATCGAGGAGAGCCACATGCCCGAAAGCGAGCTGGGCGTTTTGGAGAGAAATTAAAGCCATAGACTCCAATTGTCGTTTATGTGAAAAACAGGAATTTTGAACGCATCGGCGGTCGCAATCGCGCTATATTGATGCGTGAACGAAATTTAGAGAGAAACAGTCATGGAATTAACAATCAATGGAAAAACCCAGCAGTTAGATGATGCCAAGCTGGGCGAGGGCAATATGCCGCTTTTGTGGGTGCTGCGCGATGTGATGAACATGACGGGCACGAAGTTTGGCTGCGGCGTGGCGGCTTGCGGGGCTTGCACGGTGCGGGTGGATGGTCAGGCGGTACGCTCTTGCGTGACGCCTGTGTCTGCTGTTGTTGGCAAATCAGTGCAAACGATTGAAGGCTTGGGGGCTGACAAGCTGCACGCCGTTCAACAATCTTGGATTGCCGAACAAGTGCCGCAATGTGGTTATTGCCAAAGCGGGATGCTGATGGCTGCTGCTTCTTTGCTGGAGAGCACGCCTGAGCCGACCGATGCGCAGATTGATGCGGCGATGAGCAATATTTGCCGGTGTGGGACGTATCAAAGGGTACGCGCCGGAATTCACCGAGCAGCCAAAGCTTTGGCTGCGGGCGGTGACGGAGCTGCAAAAGCGCTCAAAGGAGTGCCAGCATGAAGCGCCGCACACTTATTCTTTCAGGGCTGGGCGCAGCAACTGCGTTGGTCGTTGGCTGGGGCGTGTTGCCTGCGCGTTCGCGCATGGGTGCGGGTGAGTTGCTCAAACCCACGCAAGGCCAAATCGCACTGAATGGCTGGCTCAAAATTGCGCAGGATGGCTCGGTGATTTTGGCGATGCCGCGCAGCGAAATGGGACAAGGCGTGCATACCGCGCTGCCTATGCTGGTGGCCGAAGAGTTGGATTTGCCAGTGGATGCGGTGAAGATCGAACAAGCGGGCATGGATTCGCTCTATGGCAATGTGGCGATGTTGTGGCGAGCTTGCCGTTTCATCCTAACCAAGACGGCAGCAATCTAGTGAAGACGGGTGAATGGATGACGGGCAAGCTCGCGCGTGAGCTCGGCGTGATCGTGACGGGTGGCTCATCCAGCGTGGCCGATGCTTGGGGGCCAGTGCGTTTGGCAGCGGCGACTGTGCGGGCGCAGCTATCGGCGGCTGCTAGCGCCAAGCTCGGCATGCCTGCAGAGCAATTGCAGTTTGATGCGGGCAAGATTTCTGGC
Source organism: Allobrachymonas sp. (assembly GCA_012036375.1). Taxonomy (GTDB): domain Bacteria; phylum Pseudomonadota; class Gammaproteobacteria; order Burkholderiales; family Burkholderiaceae_C; genus JANMDU01. Next base: position 2,482 of record JAAUOI010000074.1, read on the forward strand.
GGCGGCAAATCGATCAATTTTGCGGCGCTGGCTGCTGATGCGGCTTCGATCAAGCCTGCGCAAGTACAGGTCAAAGAGAGCAAGGCGTTTAAGTTGATTGGTAAGCCTGCTCAGCGCACAGATATTCCTTCTAAAGTGAACGGTACGGCTCAGTTTGGTCTCGATGTGCGGCTGCCTGAGATGGTGTATGCGGCTGTGAAGCTCTGCCCGATGCTGGGCGGCTCGGCAGGCAGCTTTGACAGCAGTGCAGCATTAAAAATTAAAGGCGTGGAGCGCGTGGTGCAATTGCCGCCTTTGGGAGGCGGTACAGCGGGCTTGGCTGTGATTGGGCAAACCACTTGGCATGCTCGGCAAGGCGCGGCGGCGCTGGATGTGCAGTGGCAGCAGCGGCCGACAGGTGCGCTCGATTCCGTGACGATTGAGGCTGAACTAAAAGCTGTTGCAATCGCGGGCGGTGGCTTCGCATTTCACAGCCGGGGCGATGCGGATGCAGCGGAGAAAACAGCCGTTCGTACGGTTGAGGCCTTGTATGACGCACCCTACATGGCGCATGCGACCTTAGAGCCAATGAACTGCACTGCCCAGTTAAAGAAGGCAAGCTCACGATTTGGGCGCCCACACAGGTGCCGCAAATGGCGCGGGATGCGGCGGCGAAAGTGGCGGGCATTGATAAAGACAATGTGACGGTGAATGTGACCTTGCTCGGCGGCGGATTTGGGCGCAGGCTAGAGGTGGACTTCATTGCGCAAGCGGTGGAGGTGGCGAAATTCACCGCCGGCCGCCCAGTGCAGCTGGTGTATTCCCGCGAAGAGGATATGACGCACGATGTCTATCGCCCGGCGCATGCGGCTTTGCTTCGCGGGGCTGTGGATGCGAATGGCCGCATCAGCAGCTTGCGCATCCAAAGCGCAGGCGATGCGATCACGCCGCGCTGGTTTGAGCGGGCTTTGCCGCTGCTTGCTGGCCCAGTCGATGCTCCTGATAAGACGACGGCTGAAGGCTTGTTTGATTTGCCTTATGACTTTGCCAATCAACACATGAGCCACAGCGCCACCAAGATGGGCGTGCCCGTGGGCTTTTGGCGTAGCGTGGGGCATTCGCACAATGCGTTTTTCTCCGAAGGCTTTATCGATGAGCTGGCTCATGCGACGCAAACCGATCCTTATGCGTTTCGCAAGCAGCACCTGACGGGCGAGCATGCGATGCGGCATTTGGCGGTGCTCGAATTAGCTGCCGCCAAAGCAGGTTGGGGCAGTAAATTGCCCGAAGGCCACGCGCGTGGCATCGCGCTGCATGAGTCGTTCAACTCGGTGGTGGCGCAGGTGGTGCAAGTGTCAATGGAAAATGGCACGCCGCGTGTTCACAAAGTGGTCTGCGCAGTGGATTGCGGTCAGGTGGTCAACCCTGGGATCGTGGCGCAGCAAATCGAAAGCTCGGTGGTGTATGCCTTGAGTGCGGCGCTGTGGGGCAAGATTGACATCAAAGATGGCGCGGTCGTGCAGCAAAACTATCCGCAATACCGCATGCTCAAATTGGCCGAGATGCCGCTGGTTGAGACACACATCGTTCCTAGCACTCGCACGCCCACCGGCATCGGCGAGCCCGCCGTGCCGCCGCTGGCTCCTGCGCTGGCTGGAGCGATGTTTGCGCTGACTGGCAAGCGCGTGCGGAGTTTGCCGATGTTGGCGCTGGCGTGATGGTTTGATTCGTGGTTTGAGATACAATCGTTTTAAATCTGAAGAATGAATCAGCTTGATCGAATCACCCAAAATCCTGCCGTCATGGGCGGTAAACCTTGTCTGCGTGGCATGCGTGTGACGGTTGGCATGGTTCTCGGGCAAATCGCGTCGGGGCAAACGATGGAGCAGGTGCTGGTTGACTACCCTTATCTTGAGCGGGAAGACATTGTGCAAGCTTTGCGCTATGCAGCTTGGAGATCAGAAGAGCGCGAATTTGCTCTGGCCGCATGAAACTGCTTTTTGATATGAACCTCGCCCCAGCTTGGGTAGAGGTGGTCAAAGCGCAAGGCACACATATTGCGCAGCATTGGTCAAATGTTGGCTTGCCTACCGCTCCAGACACTGAACTCATGCGCTATGCGCGTGAGCATGCTTGGATTGTGATCACCAGCGATTTAGACTTTGGTGCGATTTTGGCCGCTACCCATGCGCAATCGCCCAGCGTGGTGCAGTTACGAGCAGACGATGTTCGTCAGCAAGTGATTGCCAATTCCGTTCTACGCGCTATTGAGCAGTTTGAAGCTAAGTTGCTCTCCGGCGCGTTGCTGACCGTAGAGCCCGAGCGAGCAAGGGTCAGACTCTTGCCATTGCTAGTCGGTCATGATCGCAAACTCAGTTCGCTTTGGATGCATGGCATTGCTGGCGGGCTATGGGCAAGCTGTGTCGATTGCTGCGCCTTGGAATGGGCAACCGCTGTGGTGGCTACAGATGCTGTCGCTGGCGGCTTTGGTGTTGCTGTTGGATCGGGCTGCATCGGCCAAACAAGCGGCTGTGCTCGGCTGGTTGTTTGCCGCGAGTTGGCTCTGCGGCACGGTATGGTGGCTCTTTATCAGCATGCATGTGTATGGCGGGCTGGCTGCGCCGCTGGCGGCATTGGCAGTGTTTGCGCTGTGTGGCTTCCTAGCGCTGTATTACGCGGCTGCGGGATACTTTTATAAGCGTTTTAGGCAAGTAGCCGGCACAAATCCTGCGTGGAGTGCTATTATTTTTGCAGCGGCATGGATGCTGGCGGAATTGGCGCGGGACAGTTGGTTTACGGGGTTTCCGTGGGGCGCGGGGGGGTATGCGCATGTGGACGGGCCTTTTGCGGTTTTTGTTCCATGGATAGGGGTGTATGGCTTCAGTTTTCTGCTCACCTTCTTTAATTGTTGGATTATTCAATTGGCAGTCAAACCAAGGGAAGTCAATCCTAGTTTCTGGCAAGAGTCTATGGGTGTGAAGTTAATCATTGCAATTCCATTCTTGATCTTTATTTCAGTCAGTTATTTCAAACCCAACTACGGCACTGAGAAATTTGCCATTTCTAATATCTCACTGCTCCAAGGCAACATCCCCCAAGGCGAGAAATTTGATCCCTCAACCGGCGTGAAAGCCTCTCTCGATTGGTACCAAGAGCAGCTGGGCAAAGCACAGCAACACTGGTCATCACGCCTGAAACCGCCATTCCTTTGCTACCCCGCCAACTCCCCGAAGGCTATTGGGAGGCAATTCAAAAGCGCTATGCCTCAGGCGATCAAGCCGCCCTCATCGGCATCCCGCTGGGAGATTTCGACAAGGGCTATACCAACTCAGTCCTAGGTCTCAAACCGAATCAATCCCAGCCTTATCAATACGACAAACACCATCTCGTGCCCTTTGGCGAATTCATCCCACCGTTGTTCAAATGGTTCACGCAGATGATGAATATTCCTCTGGGGGATTTCAACCGGGGCGCTGTGGGGCAGGCGAGTTTTGAATGGGCGGGGCAGCGCTGGGCGCCGAATATTTGCTATGAAGACTTGTTTGGCGATGAGCTGGCGCGGCGCTTTGTGGATGAAATAACCGCGCCAACGGTGATGGTGAACGTGAGCAATATCGGCTGGTTTGGCAACTCAATTGCCATCGATCAGCATTTGCACATCAGCCGCATGCGTGCGTTGGAATTGGGTCGCCCGATGGTGCGTTCTACCAATACAGGAGCGACCGTGATCATCAATCACCGAGGTGAAGTCACGCACAGCTTGCCGCGCCATACGCGCGGTGTGTTGGTGGGGCAGGTAGAGGGTAGACTGGAGGTCACGCCTTACGCTTGGTGGGCAGGGCGCTTTGGTTTATGGCCTTTATGGATATTGGGAATTGCTATACTTTCAATAGCATTCCGCGCAATCTATATGCCGGCTAAAGGCCAAAAAGGCTTTAAAACTAACGAATCAAAGTAAGAAGAGATAGATTGACTATGGCACGCATTGTTATCATGGAAGATGAAGCCTCAACGCGCCGCTTGATCACTGGCGTGCTCAAAAAAGTGGGGCATGAGGTCAGTGATTTTGACAATGGCGCGGAAGGTTTACTCACCGTGCTCGCAGAGCTGCCAGACTTGGTGGTGAGCGATGTGGAGATGCCCAAGATCAACGGCTTTGAGGTGCTCAGCGATATTCGCAACGCACCCGAGACAGCGCATACACCTGTGATCCTGCTCACCTCGCGCAGCAGCCAAGAAGACATTCGCCATGGCCTGGCTCAAGGTGCGAATGAATACCTCACCAAACCGTTTGACCCGACGACACTGCTGGCGGCTGTAGAGCGGCAATTGCTGGCGAAGCATCAAGGTGGCGCGAGCGATGAGGCTGACAGTGCCTTTGAGGCCACGCGGCCTGCGGACTTGGTTTTTCCTAGCTTGGGTGCACCGCAAACACCTGATTTGCAGTTGGTCGCGATGGCTCATCAGGAAGAACCTGAGCCAATAGCTAGCCGTCATCTGGGGCAGGCTTGGGCGGTGAGCATGCAGGTGCATGATGAACAGCTGCTGCGCGATGCCTTGGGTGCCAAGCTCTGGCGCTCTGTGCTGAGGCAATTATTTTTACCGGTGAGTAAAGATATAGCTTTGCGCCGCGCAGACTTTTTGGATTTGAGCGAAAGTCGCTTGGTGCTGTTTTTTTTACATCAAGACCATGCCGCAGATTCAGGCCAAGTGCCCAGTCATGTGCGGGCGGCGCAAGCAGTGCAAGCCATGCTCAGAGCGGGCGTGCAGGCCAAGGCTTGGTTGGCGCACAACTTGCCGGATCAACCGGCTGGGCAGGTGCCGATGTTGCGGTTATTTACGAGTCTGCACAAAGGGCCGATAGATGTGATACGCGTGCCGCTGGATTTCGGTGGCGAACGCGATAAGGTGGTGGGGCCAACCGCGCAGTTCATGCATCAGCTGCGCGATGGCGAACCGCGCGTGATGTGGCGCGTGCTGGGCACGCAAGCGGCGGTTGCCGCTTCGTCCAATACCTACAAGCTCGGTGCCCAGATGGACATTAGTGTTGGTGCGCAAGAGGTGCGTGTTCATGCTCTGCAAGCCATGAATCCAGCGTTCAACGCTGGCGAAGCACTGGACGCTTCTGCGTGGATTTGAAGCCTTCTGCCGCCCAGACTCTTGGGCGCGGCTTGCAAAGCTTCATACAGCAGGCTCTGCAATCCCGCCTACTACGTTAGAAAATCCGCCATCCACATAAGTGATTTCAGCGCTCACGCCAGCTGCCAAATCACTCAGTAAAAATGCCGCCACATTGCCCACATCCTCAATCGTGACGTTGCGGCGAATCGGAGAATTTTCTGCAACCACCGAGAGAATCTTGCCAAAGCCTTTGATGCCGCTGGCGGCCAAGGTTTTGATCGGGCCCGCGCTGATGCCATTGGCTCGCATGCCGCGATTTTTGCTGCCCAAGGATTCCGCCAAATAGCGCACGCTGGCTTCTAGCGATGCTTTGGCCAAGCCCATGGTGTTGTAGTTGGGCACAACCTTCTCTGCGCCGAGATAGCTTAAGGTGAGCACGGACGAGTTGTCGTTCAGCATGGGCAAGCAAGCCTTGGCCATCGCAGGAAAACTGTAGGCCGAAATATCATGCGCCACGCGATAGGCTTCGCGCGAGAGGCCATCGAGGAAATCGCCCGCAATCGCCTCGCGCGGCGCAAAGCCAATCGCGTGTACGAAACCGTCAAACTGAGGCCATGTGGCGGATAAATCAGCAAACATCTTGGCGATCTGCTCATCCGAGCCTACATCGCAATCAAAGATCAGTTTGGAATCAAAATCCGCCGCGAATTCGGTGATGCGATCTTTGAAGCGCTCGCCCACGTAGGAGAACGCGAGTTCTGCGCCCTGCGCGTGGCAGGCTTTGGCAATGCCATACGCAATCGAGCGATTGGACAGTACGCCCGTGATCAACAATTTTTGCCAGTGAGAAAACCCATGAAGTACTTTCTTTGAAAACTCAAAAACCAAGATGCATGGATTTTGGCATAGCCGATGCGCTCGGATTGAGCGAATTTCCCATACGCATGGGAGTGACAGTACAGCCATTGATTCAGACAATTCATCCAATCAAATATTTACCAAGGAATCCGCGCCATGATCCCCACATCGCTCCCATCACATCAGCGCATCGCCACACTTGCATCGTTCGTCGCCCTCACAGCGTTCTTGGCGGCTTGCGCCTCACAGCAGGGGGCAAGCCTACCCGCCGCAGACTCTCAAGCCACTCAATCGTCACAAACTGCGCAAAAGCAAGAGCAGATTGTGCCCACACCACCCGCGCCTGCAATTGCTTCTACGCCTGCACCCGCAGCCGCACCTGTTGCACCGAGGGCAGCACCAGTGCCACCACCCGCTCCAGCACCCGCTGCGACGATGTCTGTGCAGCCTCAAGCCATGCCGCGAATCATGCCACCCGCTGCGATGGCGCAGACGTGGCAACCGCCCGTGATTGCGCCTTCAGCCAACACCGCCAAATACCAAAGTTTCAACGACAACCCTTGGCAAATCGTCAGCGAACGGCCCGTCTCCACTTTCAGCGCCGATGTGGACACTGGCAGCTATGCCAATGTGCGCCGCTTTTTGAATCGTGGCCAGTTGCCGCCCAAAGATGCGGTGCGCGTGGAAGAGTTGGTGAATTATTTTTCTTATGACTATGCGCGACCGGCGGATTCCCACCGCCATCCGTTTGCTGTGAACCTGCATCAAAGCGCCTCGCCTTGGAACAAAGAGCGACAGATCGTGCGCATTGGCATTGCCGGAAAAGATGTGGCCAAGATGAGTTTGCCTGCGGCGAATTTGGTGTTTCTCGTGGACGTGTCGGGTTCGATGAGGCCGCAAGATCGGCTGCCTCTGGTGAAATCTGCGCTCAAGTTGCTCACGCAGCAAATGCGCGAGCAAGATCGCATCAGTTTGGTCACGTATGCGAATGGCACGCGCTTGGTCTTGCCCGCCACTTCAGGCGCTGAGAAAGAAAAATTGCCAGCGCAATTGACAGCCTGCAAGCCAGCGGCGGCACCTATGGCGAGGCAGGCATTCGCATGGCCTATGCGCAGGCCAAAGAAAGCCTGATTTCCGGCGGCATCAACCGCGTCTTGCTCGCCACTGATGGCGATTTGAACATCGGCGTGAATGATCGCAATGAGCTGAAAACCTTAGTGGAAGAGCAGCGCAAAAGTGGCGTGAGCCTGACCACACTCGGCGTGGGCGACAGCAATTACAACGAAGCGCTGATGAAGACATTGGCCGATGCGGGCGATGGCAGCTATCACTATTTGGATTCACTGCAAGAGGCGCATAAAGTGTTGATCCATCAGTTCACCTCCACGTTGCACACCATCGCGCAAGACGTGAAGATTCAAGTGGAGTTCAATCCTGCGCTGGTCAGCGAATACCGCTTGCTCGGCTATGAGCTGCGTGCGCTCAATCGTGAGGATTTCAACAACGATGCAGTCGATGCTGGCGATATTGGTGCAGGCCATCAAGTGACTGCGTTGTATGAAATCGTGCCGCGCGGATTGAAAGGATCGGTCGATCCGCTGCGCTATGGCTCTGCTTCAAAACAGAAAGCAATTGACAGCGCCGCGCATGCCCAAGAACTTGCTTGGGTCAAGCTGCGCTACAAGCAGCCAGGCGAATCGGTGAGCCAATTGTTGCAACTGCCTGTATTGGCTGATGCCAGCCACAAGGTGAGTGCATTGGAACAGGAAGCTCAATTCGCCACCGCTGTGGCCGCATGGGGGCAGTGGCTGCGCGGCAGCACGCTCTTGGGCAACTACCAAAGCGCCGATATTTTGGCGATGGCTCGCAACGCGAAAGGTGAAGACCGTTATGGCCATCGCGCAGAATTTCTGCGTTTGGTGGAGTTGTCTGCGGCGCTCAAGCGCTGAGATAGTCGATCACACCCATGCCTGCGACTCGCCCACTTGCCCAGCATGCGCTGAGTAAGTAGCCGCCAGTGGGCGCTTCCCAATCGATCATCTCACCTGCGACGAAAACACTGGGTAAGGCTTTGAGCATCAAGCCATCGTTTAACGTATCAAAAGCCACGCCCCCAGCGCTGCTGATCGCCTCGTCAATTGGGCGAGGCTTGGCCAGAGTCAACGGCAGCGCTTTGATGGTTTGGGCGAGTAGTGCGCTGTCTTTCATCTGCTCGGCGTTCAAGGTTTCGTAGAGCAAAGCCGTCTTGATGCCTTGCAGATTCAAGCGGCTCTTCAAATGCGCAGACAAGGATTTGCTGCCGCGCGGATGGCTCACTTCAGCGAGAACCTTGTCTTGCGAAAATGCAGGTAGTAAATCCAAATGAATCGTGGCGCTGCCTTGGTTTGAGATCGTCTCGCGAATCAATCGCGAAGCCGCGTAAATCAAGCTGCCTTCGATACCCGTTTGCGTGAGCATGCATTCGCCTTGCCGTGAGAAACGCTCTGCGCTAGACGATGTGAAATTCAAGGCAATCGTTTTGAGCGGCTGCCCCTGCAAATTTTTCTCGTAGCAATTCGCTCCAAGGCGTTTGCACATCAAAACCGCAGTTCGCGCTTTGCAACGGATGCACCTGCACGCCACGCTCTTGCAAATGAGAAACCCAAGCGCCATCCGAGCCTAGGCGCTGCCAGCTCGCGCCGCCCAGTGCCAATACCACCGCATCGGCTTTGACCTTCAACTCGCCCGTAGGCGATGAAAAATTCAACGCACC
>JAAUOI010000075.1 GCA_012036375.1 Allobrachymonas sp.
GACGGAGCAGCGTCGGACACACAGGTCGCTTTCAATAAGAGTTTTAATTCTTTCCGCCGTTTTTTTAACTTCCTTAAGTTCGCATGCGTTTGTTAGAGCACCGACTATGCATGGTCTCTCTGATGTTTAAGGTATATTAACATTTTTTTATCGCATTGGGGGGCGATCAATCATCGTGGCAGCACAAATGATACGAAAGACTAATTTGCATATTATATTTAAAATATCATTGAAAAAGTTCTGTTGCATCAACTTATCGTACAGTGCATAACTAAAAAATTATAACGATCTCTAAATTCTGTTTCCAAGACTTCCTACGTGTTCACGAATTAAAACTGTAAAAGTATTTACCTTTTTATATTTTCAATAAATAAATGTATTGTATATAAATACTCAATAATGTTTTTAAATTCGCTACTTAAATACATGAAAATGAATGCATTTATAATTTTTCTTTTGAATATACAACTGTACTTAAATACGTATTCAAATACCAATATATTATAAAACAACCCAGTTCTTTATATATAATACACTTAAGGTTTATGTAACTTAGAACGTGAATGAATTGCATTTTTTCATTGGCCACCGTGGCCATCGTGGGCAAGCTGCTGGCTGCGTTGCGAGCCGTGGCGTGCTGGAGCACGACCACCGCATCTTGCGCAGGCTTGCCATCCCGATCCACCACCGTGACCTGCACCGTGCCCGCCTGCACGCTTGACGCGAACAGACCCGCTAAAAAACCCATTAAATGGCTATTTTTTAATAAAAATCGGCCTCCAGCTGGCATGAATACTGCGCGAAGTGCTCTTGATTTCATAGTAACTCCTAGAAATTATTTGACGTTAATAATGTCGCGATGCATTGGAGCGAGCAAGGCCAGCATGCGGTTTTGAGCGCTGAATGGAATGCCGCGCGCACTCATACTTTTTTGCAGCACTTCTACCAAGGCATTGAAATGGGCTTTGTCGATATCCATCTCTGCATGCGCCAGCTTCATATCCGGCCCTTTGTATTGACAGGGGCCGCCAGCGAGTTGACACATTTGATTGCCCAGCCCGGTTTTGAATTGCGTGGGATTGGTTTTTTCAAAAAAGGCTGCATGCGTTTGTCCGCTTGCAGATTTTTGAAGAACTCGTCCATCAGCGCCGACATGCCCGCTTGTGCGCCGAAGGCCTGGTACAAGCTGTCATCGGCTTTCGCAGGAGCGCTGATCAATGCAGCGCTCACCAATAAAGCATAAATGATTTTCTTCATGATGAATCCTTAAAACGCGACTTGCGCTGACAGATAAGTGCCCGTTTGGCGCCGACGCGCCGTGGTCGCTGGAACGATTTGCCCTAAATCAACGAAAGCCAAGGTCAGAGACAGGTGCTTATTCGGCTGCCAAGCGATAAAAATATCTTTCCAGTCGCTGGATTGCAAGCCATCACCCAAGCCCGCTGCATTGCCAGCCACCTGCAAACGATTGCTCATCTTGCGGTATTCAAAGCCGATGGCCAGATCTTTTCTCAAGAGCAAAGCCACAGAAATTTCGGGCAACAGTTCATAGCTACTTTTCGCGCCACCCAAGCTTGCGCCAAAGCCGAGCAAGCCGTTTTGATTGGCCTTGGTGGCTCTGAGCGTGCCATTGATCAAAATGCCTTTCGCCAACAATAATTTCGTCGCGCTCACATAAAGATCAGTGCCGCTGCGCTTGGCGCCCAAGGCGGCCAAGGTCGGATCAAGCGCACTGGATGCGAGGCTTTTGCTTTGCAGGCCAATGGCAATCGAAGGCATCAGGCTATCACTATCAAGCACGGCATCGCCAGCCACACGCGCTTTGATGCCCACAATATCCTGCTTCAATCGCAAACCCGGTGCGCCGAGCAGCACACCTGTGAGCCCAGTATCCAAATCCTGCCGCGCCAGAGAAAGCTCCAGCCGCTCGTTCCACGAAACTGCTGCGCCATAAGCGCTCAGGCCATAGTCTCGCGTGTTCACGCGCGTGGCGTGCGCGGTGGCACCCCACTGGCCTTGCGTGGCCAAGCTGCCCGTGACGGCCCAAGGCGTAAGCCCGCCGCCAGCTGCGCCATCCACTGAGCTGACTCCGCCCGTCAGCAGCAGTTTTCCAGATTCAGAATAGCCAGTAGCCGGCATCAATACTGCGCTAAATGCTATTGAAAGCATAGTGATTGAACGACTCCAAAGAGGAGTGGATGGATGCATACATTCTCTTTCTACGACGCCTGAAAAGCGCCAGATAGCTTAGTTACGGGCGTGCTGCGTCTTTGGATGCAAAAATATTTCGCAGAGCCTGAATCCAAGCCCCAGAGCCTACTCGTATAGCAAATGTCTGGCCAGCAAGCTTTTTCAATTCAACTGTATTTGGAGTTTTTCCATGATTCATTCTGTGATTCAACCACTTGCCACAGCTTCACGCCGCAGCTTTATAGGTAACAGTGGAAAATTGTCTGCGCTGGGCTTGGCCATGCTGGGCGGCAATCTGGCGCTAGCGCAAGGCATGGCGGGCGATGCCGCCAAAGATGTGGGCATTCTCAATGTGGCGCTCGGCTTGGAGCACGAGGCCATCAATGCCTATCAGCTCGGGGCGCTCAGCGGCTTGCTGCAAAAGCCTGTGCTGGACGTGGCTGTGAAATTTCAATCCAACCACAAAGCCCACCGCGATGCATTGATCGATACGATTCAAAAGCTCGGCGGTCGCCCCGTGGCAGAAAAGAAAATCGATGATTACGCCAGGGCGCTTAAGGCTGACACGCTCAAAAGCCCATCGGATGTGCTCGACTTGGCGGCTCGCTTAGAGCTGGGCGCGACCAATGCGTATCTGGGCGTGATCCCTGCTTTCATGAGCAAAGATTTGGCCAAAGTTGCTGCACGTTTGGCAGCGGATGAAACCCTACATTTCACTGTGCTCACACAAGCTTTAGGCCGCCCGCTGCCAGCCAGCGCTTTGAGCTTTGGCGCTTGATCACTATTGCGCCGATCAAGCTTCAAGACCCTCTTGCAGTGAAAACTATCATGCCCCGATTCCTCTCCAGGTTGATGCACTGTCTGCTCTGTGAAGCAGACTTAGTACCGAGCCTGCGCAGCGCTTGCGTTGGCGCAGTGCTCGGTATTTTTTTGCTCCAATGGTCTTGGCGCAAGCCAGCAGCAAGCCTGATGCGCAGCGCGGCTTGGCGGTCTATCAAGCCAAGTGCATCGCCTGCCACAGCGTAGATGAGCATCGCGTGGGCCCGGCGCATGCCGGCGTGTTGGGGCGGCGAGCGGGCAGCGCGAAGGGTTATGACTATTCCGAAGCGCTGGCCAAGAGCAAAGTGATCTGGTCGACTAAAACTTTGAACGCATGGCTGACCGATCCCGAACAACTGATTCCTCATCAGAAGATGGGCTACCGATTGTCTTTGTCGAAAGAGCGAGCAGATGTGATTGCCTATTTGGCGACGCTGCCCAAAGCAGCCAGCTCCAAGTAATGTGCTTCATTCCAGAACGAGTTCAACATGACAACCACGACCCACGATGAGCAATTGATGATTTGGCTGGAAGGCATTGCCCAGCAAGATGCCAACGCATTGCGACAGCTTTATGACGCTACCAGTCGTAAGCTGTTTGCAATTGCCATGCGCGTGGTGGGTAATGTGGAGCATGCCGAAGATGTGCTGCAAGAATCATTCTTGACTATTTGGCGCGTAGCAGGCGACTATCGCGCCCCCTTGAGTCCACCCATGGTTTGGCTCGGCGTGATCGTGCGCAGCCGAGGTTTGGATTTTTTGCGCCGCAGGGCTTCCGAGCGAGCGCTGGCCGGGCAGCCGATCGACGACATGCTGGCCGAGACTTTGCCCGACGACGGCGACACCCCCATGCAACTGCAAGAGGCCAGCGAACAAGCTTGGGCACTGCATGAATGTTTGCGACAAATTGAGCCCAAGCAGCGCCAAGTGGTAACCATGGCGTATTACCGCGATTTAAGCCACAGCGAACTCGCCGAACAACTCAAATTGCCACTGGGCACGGTGAAATCTTGGATGCGCAGAAGCTTAGAGCAACTGCGCATCTGCATGAATCGTTTTGCTTGAATCACATCATTGGCCGCAGAGCTGAAACCCCGATATTAAAGTGCATCATGAACCTTGGACAACACCCCGAACTTCTTGACCGAATCGCCGTGCGGTATGCACTGGGCTTGGTCAAAGGCGCTGCCAAGCGCAGGCTGGAGGCGCAATCGCGCCAAAGTGCGGTGGTGCGAGCCCGTTTATTGCTTTGGCAAGAAAGGATGCATGCCATGCTCGAACTTCACACCGCAGGTCTTAGCTCCTCTGAAGCCGCTTCAGCGAAGACCACACAGCAACTGCGCAATGTCTGGCTTCGGATTGAGAACTCTCTGCCCAGTTTGCCTGTGACCAACCCACAGCGGCAAGTGAACTGGCAACCCATGGAGCAAGCGCGACACGCTTTAGATGCACTGCGCCGACGCGTGCACCAATGGTCAGCTGTGGCGGCGCTGGCCAGTGTGGCGGCTTTGGCAGGCTGGGGCTTGCAATGGCAGGCCAAAGATCAATTAGCGTCGAACCAAATTGCACTTGCCAAAGCCGAGCAGCAGCTACAGCAGCAAGCGGCGAGGCAGCAGGTGCAGTATGTGGCTGTGCTGGCAGATGATCAATTCGCCGCCACAGTTTTGGTCACCTTTGATGCAGACAAGCAGCGTTTGATCTTGCAGCGCATAAGCAACTTCCAAGAAGAGGCCGACAAGAGTTTGCAGCTGTGGGCCGTTTACCCCGGCCAAGCGCCATTGTCCTTGGGATTACCTGATCGCAATGCAGAAGTGCGCTTGACCACTGCGCCTGGCTCAATTCGTGACGGCGCAGTATTGGCGATGAGCCTAGAGCCCAAAGGCGGTGCGCCGGCGGGTAGCGGCCCAACAGGTCCCATTCTGTTTAAAGGACAAATGCTCAAGCCTTCCCTCTAATGGTTTGAAAACACCTGCCTAGTTGGCAAAAAGATCAGTTTTTTGCATCCTAAGGTGAACTCGATTCGTAGAGCAGGCATGGAGATGACACTTTCGCCTGGCTGGGTAGACACGCAATTTGCCCGGCAAAGCCGCGAGGCTTGGCATTCAAGGCACAATTGCCGTATGAAGTGTGCCTTGAATCGCGAGCTGCTGTCTGCCAAGTTATCGTCGCACGATGAAGATGATGTTTTGCGCACCTGCGTCAAACGTATGCAAGCCGGCGACAGCGATGGGCAAGCCGCATTGGCTGAACTTTACGACGCGAGTGTCAACCGCGTCTTCAGCTTGATCAAGCGCTTTGTGGGCGGCGATGCCGCCGCAGAAGACGTGACGCAAGAGGTATATCTGCAAGCATGGATGCAATGCCAGCGCTTTGATGCACGCCGTGGCGCAGTGATGGCTTGGCTGCTCAATCTGGCTCGCAGCCGCGCACTTGATGCTTGGCGCAAAAACAGCAACTCGGTGGTGCTGATGGATGGCGACATAGCGCAAGTGGCAGCAAGCCAATTGGTGCAAGCCTTGCAGCCTGCTGATTTTCTAGAGGCTACTGAGGCTCGCTCCACGCTGCATGAAGCCATCAGCCAGTTGCCCGCCACCACGCGCCAGATGCTGAGTTTGGCATTTTTTCAAGACTTCACGCACCAAGAAATCGGCGATTATTTGCAGATACCGTTGGGCACGGTCAAAAGCACAATCCGCCGTGCTTTGCTCAGCTTGCGCGAGCAACTGATTACACACGGTTGGAATGCGTCGCAACTGAATTTGGAACACGAAGTATGAGCACTGATCAACCCCTCAATGAAGCTTGGACGGGCGTGCTGGCGCAAGCACTGGCTACCTTGCACGCGCATGAGCCGAGCGCTGAAGCACACCTGCGTATGAAGCAACAGCTTTTGAGTAAGCTTGCCGCTGCGCCAACACAGACTGTGCGCAATGTGCGCCGCGAAGAAGGCTGGCAAACGCTCAGCAAGCGCGTGCAGATCAAGGTTTTGAATGACGATGGGCAGACGCTGTCGTGGCTTCTCAAACTGCTACCCGGCGGCCAACTGCCCGAGCATGACCATGCCGATGGCTATGAGGAATGCATGGTGCTCGAAGGCCAATTGCGTATCAATGATGAAGTTTTCTCCGCGGGCGATTATCAAATCGCCCTGCCTGGCTCGGTACATCATCAGGTGGGCAGCGAAACAGGCAGCTTGGTCTATCTGCGCTCGCCTTCGAGCCGGCGGCGTGATTTGATGGGCGTTTGAGCGCTGACTGTTATTGCGGAATCGGTAAACCAGCCGAGGGGGGTTTTGTGCGTTGAGCTTCGCGCTGCGCTGCTTTGTCTCTGCGCTGCTGCGCTTGCAGTTCACGGTTTTTGCCCGCACTGATTGGCTTGTTGACCGGGCTGACTGGCGCTGCAAGTCGTGCAACTGAGGGCGCAGCCTGAGCAGCCGGTCGCGTGCTGGTGGATACAGATTCAGATGCGGTAGGCACTGGTGCGGTAGGTTTACCCGCGCGCTCAGTTTGCCGCTGGGCATTGTTCAACTCACGTTTCTCAAACTCTTGCATCGCCTTACCGCGCCGCTGGGCTTGCCGCAATTGCCGCTCGGGTGAATTGCGCTCATCAATCTCGCGCTGGCGATCAGCAGCTTTTCGTTTGCGCTGCGCATCGTTGAGCGCAACCTCTTGGCGCTTTAAATCACGCAGTTGCTCGTTGTGCGCATCGCGTGCATCGGTCAAACAAGCATTGACGTTAAATTGTTGGTAGCAGGCTTGACGCTGCGCGTCATAGGTTTGAATGAGTACGGCTCGCTCATCTTGGATGCGCTTGCGTTCTTGGATTTCCGGCTGAGCTGGCTCATTAATCGTGTTTTTTAAGGCATTTTGAGCGATAGCCGGCATACATACTGCGCCGAGTGCTATCATAAACGTAGCAGCGAGTGATGCGCTTAATGTGCGTGTGGCGTGCAAAGTCATGCTATCAATGTATCACGTGAGCTGTGTATCCACCGTGCGCCGCTCAAGCGCCAAGAATTCTGCGCTCTGCATTTCATTGAGGCGCGAAGCCGTGCGCGGGAATTCATGCGAAAGTGGGCCTTCGGTATAAAGCTGCTCGGGCGCGACCGCTGCGCTCATGATGAGCTTGCAGCGCCTGTCATACAACACGTCGATCAACCATGTAAATCGCCGCGCCTCCGATGCATTCTTGACAAACATTTGCGGCACATCGGAGAGCATCACCGTGTGAAACTGCGTAGCCAGCTCCAAATAATCATTCTGGCTTCGCGGTCCACCGCAGAGCGTACGGAAGTCAAACCACACCACACCGCCCGCTTTGCGCCGCGCCTTGATCTCACGCGCTTCGATATGCAAGGTCGGCTCTTCGTCTTTTGCCTCAGCCAGCTCAGTGAAAGCTTGATCCATCGCCTTGTCAGCAGCCTCGCCGAGTGGCGTGTGATACATCTGCACTTTCTCTAGCGTGCGCCGGCGATAGTCTGTGCCGTTATCGACATTGATCACTTGCATTTGGCTTTTGATCAACTCAATCGCTGGCAAGATGCGGTCGCGGTGTAAGCCGTTCGGATACAACCCATCAGGAATGAAATTACTGGTCGTCACCATGCCCACGCCATTTTTAAACAGCGAATCGAGCAAGCGATGCAAGATCATTGCATCCGTGATGTCGGCCACATGAAACTCATCGAAACAGATGAGTTTGTATTTCAGAAATGCGTTTGCCGAGTTCATCAAGCGGATTGACTGTGCCTTGCAGCTCCGAGAGCTGGCGATGAACCTCGCGCATGAACTCATGAAAATGCAACCGCGTCTTGCGCTTCAATGGCACGGCATTGAAAAAACAATCCATCAAAAAGCTCTTGCCCCGCCCCACGCCACCAAACATATACACGCCCTTAGGAATCTCAGGGCGATTGATCAGCTTCTTGAATGCATTCGAGCGTTTTTCTTTGTAAGCCGCCCATTCATCCGTACATCTTTGCAGTGCATCAACAGCTCTGAGCTGCGCCGGGTCGGCTTGGTAACCGCGTTGCTTTAGCTCGGCTTCGTAGGCTTGTTTGACGGACATGATGAATTCTATGTAACGCGAAAAGCGCTAAAAGTCGCGAAAAGCGCAAAATAGGAAACTGGTTTTGCTTTCGCGCTTTTCGCGTTCTTTTCGTGTTTTTCGCGTTACCTAGAGCAATTTAGAAATTCAAAGTCCGCTTATCCACAGCCAACGCCGCCTCTTTCGTCGCCTCAGACAAAGAAGGATGCGCATGGCAGATGCGGGCGATGTCTTCAGCAGAAGCCCTGAACTCCATCGCCACCACGCATTCAGCGATCAGCTCAGAAGCAAAGGGCCCGACGATATGCACACCCAGAATTTCATCGGTTGTTGCGTCGGCCAGCATCTTCACCATACCGGTTGTATCGCCCAAAGCACGCGCGCGACCATTGGCCATGAAGGGGAAAGTGCCCGCCTTGTATTCGCGGCCTGCGGCTTTAAGCTGCTGCTCGGTTTGCCCCACCCAAGCAATCTCAGGCGAGGTGTAAATCACCCAAGGAATCGTGTTGAAGTTCACGTGCCCATGCTGGCCCGCGATGCGCTCAGCCACGGCCACGCCCTCTTCCTCGGCCTTGTGCGCCAACATCGGCCCGCGCACCACATCGCCTACCGCCCACACATTGGGCAAATTGGTTTTGCATTCATCATCCACGATCACCATGCCGCGCTCATCGAGCTTGAGGCCAACAGCTTCTGTATTCAGCCCAATCGTGTTCGCCGTGCGGCCAATCGAGATGATGAGCTTATCCACATCGAGCGTTTGCGCCTTCGCCCTTCGCATTGGTGTAAGCCACAGACACGCCTTTTTTGGTGCTCTTGACTTCACCGATCTTCACACCTAGATCGAATTTCAAGCCCTGCTTATCAAACGCCTTCTTTGCCTCTTTAGCGATCTGCTCATCCACAGCGCCAAGGAAGGTTGGCAAACCTTCGAGCACGGTCACTTCCGCACCCAAACGCCGCCACACCGAGCCCATCTCCAGCCCAATCACGCCCGCGCCAATCACGCCCAATTTTTTCGGCACAGCAGGAATGCGCAGCGCCCCATCGTTCGACAAAATATTCTCTTCATCAAACGGCGCACCCGGCAAAGCGCGTGCACTCGAGCCCGTGGCCACGATGATGTGCTTGCCAGAAATTACTTCGCTGGCAGCGCCAGCCACGTTGATTTCATACATACCATCTTTCGCACTGGCAAACGAGCCGCGCCCGTGAAAGAACGTCACTTTGTTTTTCTTAAACAAATACAAAATGCCATCGTTGTTTTGCTTCACAACAGTATCTTTGCGCCCCAGCATCTTGCCAATATCAATGGTGAGGTCTTTCAGCCCAATCCCATGATCCGCAAAATGATGCCCCGCCTGCTCAAAATGCTCAGAGCTTTGCAGCAAAGCCTTGGAAGGAATGCAGCCCACATTGGTACAAGTGCCACCCGGCGCTGGCCCGCCTTTGCTATTTTTCCACTCATCAATACAAGCCGTATTGAATCCCAACTGCGCAGCGCGAATCGCCGCAATGTAGCCCCCAGGGCCACCACCGATAACGATCACATCAAACTGTTTAGACATTGAAATTCCTAGCGTTTTAATATTTACTAAATCCAAATTTTCTATTCAAGTGCAGAGAATTGCACCGGAGCAAACTGAGCATAGGCCATCATCAAAAAACCTAACACTTCAAGCGCAGTCGAGTCAAAACCGCTATGACTGTTGAAATACAAACCGTACGACTCAACCATCGCAGACACCTGTGGAATGCCTTTTGTATGCGGGTCGAGTCGATACTCTGCTTGCAAGAGTTGATTGAATCCACAAAAATATGGAGCGGATTCAAGCAATTTAACTCCCACCTTGCCTGAAGGCAAGCTCACCATTAGGTTGTATTCATGACCCACGTTAAATATCAGTCTGCAAATAAATGAAACCTCAAAGAGATGCCGCTGAAAGCTTCACATGCCGACTCGCTTGCATCAAGCTATGAAGAGCAGCATTCAAATCTTGATTAGACGGGAAGGCCTCCAAAATATCTTGATCGAGCTTGGCAAAGCCTTTGCTTCGCATGGCAGCTTCGTGATACTTGCCGCGGACACCTTGTGAGTAGTCCAGCGTGTATTCATCTTTCAATTCATAGTCAGAATCTGATGTGTTCTTCATGGCGTTTCCTCTCGAATGGAGTGGCTAGGCGAGCGCTGATGATTCGGATATTTTGACTTAATTCTCTGTGAGACACAAAGAGCAAGCGTTCTTGCACTGAGTAGCCCACGAGAATGAGGCGATCTTCCGCATCGGAATGTTCAGGATCGGGAAAGCAAACAGACAAAGCATCTTCAAAAACCGTTGCAGCCTCTTCAAAGCTAACTGCGTGCTTTTGCAGATTGCTGGCTGCCTTCGCCTCATCCCACTCGAACATTTCTAGATGCCTTCGCCTTAGATGTCAAACAACAATCTCGCAGGATCTTCCAGCGCCTCTTTCATCGCAACCAAGCCCAGCACAGCTTCGCGGCCGTCGATGATTCGGTGGTCGTAGCTCATGGCGAGGTAGTTGATGGGGCGGACGACGACGACACCGTTTTCGACCACGGCGCGGTCTTTGGTGGCGTGAACGCCTAGGATCGCGCTCTGGGGTGGGTTGATGATGGGGGTGGAGAGCATGGAGCCGAACACGCCGCCGTTGGAAATCGAGAAGGTGCCGCCGGTCATTTCTTCGATGCCGAGTTTGCCGTCTTTGGCTTTTTGGCCGTATTCAGCGATTTTCTTTTCGATGTCGGCAAAGCTCATTTGATCGGCATTGCGCAGGATGGGCACGACGAGGCCGCGTGGTGAGCCGACAGCGATGCCGATATCAAAGTAGCCGTGATACACGATGTCATTGCCATCGACCGAGGCGTTGAGCACGGGGTATTTCTTGAGTGCATGCACAGCAGCTTTAACAAAGAAGCTCATGAAACCGATCTTGGTGCCGTGCTCTTTCTCGAATTTTTCTTGGAAGCGCTTGCGCATTTCCATGACGGGAGCCATGTTGACTTCGTTGAATGTCGTCAGGATCGCGTTGCTCGATTGCGATTGCAGCAAACGCTCGGCCACGCGAGCGCGCAAGCGGCTCATGGGCACGCGCTGCTCTGGGCGGCCTGCGAGCT